>JAUILJ010000997.1 GCA_030433055.1 Polyangia bacterium | reverse complement strand
AATACGCTCAGCAGGATCAGATCGAGCTGCATCAGCGACGCGACGATGAAGGAGGAGATCATCGTCACCAGGAAGGCGGTTCGGCGGTCGAACGCCGTTGCAACCCACAGCGGCAAGGCGCTCACTGGAATCCACAGCTCAGGGAGCGACGTGAACAGCAGCCCCAGCTTGCTGAAGACCACCAGCACACCGAGCACGACGAACAACCCAACTTGGGTCCGCAGCAGCTTGAGCCGGTTCTGGCCGAACTTCCTGAGGTACGCCGTGAGCGCCAGGGCCAACGAGAAGAAGATTGCGAACACTCCGAGCAGGCGCTGGGTACTCGGCGGCCGCGCTCGCAGTTCCTGCGCGTAAGCGACGCGGTGCGCGCTGATGCTCGGTTGGAGCGTCACCCCACGCGCCACCAGAACGTCCTCATGCACATAGTGCAGCTCGGCACGGCCCGTCTGGGCATCCCGCTCGATTCGAGGCCCGTAGGGTAATCTCAACGTTGTGTGCGCCGGTTCACCGAAGCGAGGCGTCCAAGAAGAGATGAAGCGGTCCCCGGAGTGGACCAGCGTCCACAACACCGCGCTCAAGAGGCTGATTACCAGGGCAGAACCGAGGCCTGCGCGGATTCGTGTGCGCAGCATCCCTACACCACTCGCCCTGACGCACTCGGCTTCACCCGGCGCGGCCGCGAGCCGTGCAGCGCGAAGACGGAGTGGTCGCCACAGGGAGGCGCCGAAATGTCAGCGCCAGGCGAGGATTGCAGGAGGTCGCACATCCGTTGTTCCGGGCACGTTAGCACTTCACCCGGAATGGCTACAGACATCGCGAACGCACGGAGTCGGAGCGCCGAACCGTGCCTCTCCTCCCAGCCTGGACTTGCATAAGCCAGCCCTGGGCCGCTCGATCGGGCCCACGCGCTCAGCGTGGAGTGGGCCTCGGAGCTTGGCCCTGGAAAACCACAGCGCGCATCGAGCGTTGGAGCGCTGCGAGTGGAGCTTGCGGAGGACGCGCCCGCTTGCTACCCGAAAGTTTGTGGGAGGCTTGAGCACATCGCTCGGATCCAAGCTGCTGGCGGTGCGCCGCTCGGGCAGCGCGGCGGTGATGGGCGTGCTCAACGTCACTCCCGACTCTTTCTCCGATGGCGGCGACTTCCTCGAGCCGAGCGCTGCTCGCGCCCGCGTCGACGCCCTGCTGGCCGACGGCGCGGACATCGTCGACATCGGTGGGGAGTCTTCGCGCCCTGGCGCAGAAGCCATTCCTGCGCGGGAACAGATTGAGCGCATCGAGCCAGCGCTCCGCTACGCGGTGGAGCGCGGGGCGCTCGTGAGCATCGACACGACCTCGCCTGACGTGGCAGAGCACTGCCTGAAGCTGGGCGCGACGCTGGTCAACGACGTCTCCTGCCTCGCGGAACCAGGCCTGGCCAAGGTGATAGCGAACGCTGGCGGTGACCTCTTGATCATGCACGCCCGGGGCCCGATGAGCCGCATGCCGGGCTTCAGCGAGTGGCCGGACGAAGCGTATGGGGACGTCGTAGCCGAAGTGGCCAGGGAGTGGGCCGCAGCGCGTGAGCGCGCCGTCAAGCAGGGCTTGCCTCGAGAGCGGGTGTTCTTCGACCCGGGGCTGGGCTTCGCGAAGAACGCGCGACACTCATTCGAGATCTTGCGGCGCCTCCAAGAGTTCAAGAGCCTGGAAGCGCCGATCTTCGTCGGGCCGGGTCGCAAGTCATTCATCGCTTCGGTGGATCCCTCCCCGCCTACGGAGCGGCTGGGCGGCACGATCGCGGCGTGCGTAATTTCCGCACAGAAAGGAGCGCACGCACTACGAGTGCACGACGTCCGAGAAGTGAGGCAGGCGCTGGCGGTGCTGGGTGCCTGCGGAGACAACGAGGTGGGCCATGCTTGAGCGCCTCGTGGCCTACTTCACCGACCGCACCTGGGTGCAGCTCGGGCGCGACTTCCTGGACGTCAGCATCGTCTACTACCTGTTCTATCGCGCGCTGCTCGTGGTGCGGGGAACGCGCGCCATCCAGGTAGGGTTCGGCCTGGGTGCCGTACTCTTGCTGTACGTGGTCGCACAGCGGCTCCAGCTCGAGACCGTGATCAACATCCTGGGCGCCCTGATCTCCAGCATGATCTTGCTGGTCGTCGTGGTGTTCCAGAACGACATCCGCCGTGGCTTGATGCGCCTCGGCCGCGGCGCGACCTGGACAGGCACCCGCAACGCCGAGACCCGGGTAATCGACGACGTCGTCGAGGCCGCCACGGAGCTGGCCCGGCACCGCATGGGCGCCATCATCTGCTTCGAGAAAGACGCGAACCTCGATGAGTTCGTCGAGCAGAGCCACAAGGGCATCGATCTCGACGCTCAGGTCTCCCGGGAGCTACTGGTGAGCCTGTTCGTTCCGGAGGGAACCAACAAGCTGCACGATGGCGCGATCATCATTCGGAACCTGCGTATCGCCAAGGCTGGCGTGTTCTTCCCCATGGGCGGCACCAAGGCAGTCGACACCAAGTTCGGCTCCCGCCACCGCGCAGCCATCGCCATCACGGAGGAAACGGACGCGGTGCTGGTCGTCGTCAGCGAGGAGCGCGGAACCATCAGCTTCTGCTTCAACGGCAACATCGTCTCGCCGATCTCAGCGGGCGACTTGCGCAGCATGCTGGAAGCCGAGGTGGGCCCAAAGAAGAAGCCCTCGAAGAAAGTCGCAGCAGCGCGCGCCGCTGCGGCTCCTCCAGCGAGCAAGGCTCAACCATCCGCCGATCGC
>JAUILJ010000079.1 GCA_030433055.1 Polyangia bacterium | reverse complement strand
GGCGGACCCTATGTCAGCGTGAGTGCGGGTCGGCAGCACGCCTGTGCGGTGACCACCGACTTTGCCGTTGACTGCTGGGGTTTGAACACCTACGGCCAGCTGGGCGACGGCACGATCACTGGTGCGACGAGTCCGGTGCGCGTTCAGTTGCCCTCGGGCTCGAGCGCCTGGAACGTCCAAGCAGGCGACGTGAACAGTTGTGCCGTGATGTCAGATGCCCGCCTGATGTGCTGGGGCGACAACACCTACGGCCAACTCGGCGGTGGAGGGTTCGGCGGATTCATGCCCTCCCCCGTAGATGTCTGGTGGGGCCAATGGATGAACGTCTCCGTCGGGGCCCTGACCATCTGCGCGGTGCGCAAGGACACCGAACGAGCCATGTGTTGGGGTTACAACGGTTCCGGGCAAGTAGGTGACGGCACCTTGACCGACGTCGCGGTGCCCACCGATGTGTTCCGCCTGACGCGGGTTTCTGCGCACGATGGCGGAGAGGACGTAGCAACGTTCCACACCAGCGGGACTACCGCCGCCTTGAGCGGCAAGCACCATTTCCGTACGCTAAAGACTTACGAGGATCTGTCCCTGGCGTACGGCAGGCGTGCCCTCGCGTCCGCGTTCGGAGGACAACGTGTGGTGGTCGCTCTGGCACCTCCACCAAGCCAGGCGCCGCACTCCTCCCTAGGGCACATGCTGAGCCTGTTCATGAATCGTTGGGATGGACGCGCCGTGAGCGTCGCGCCCCACGGTGCTGTCTACGACCCGGAGTCTGGAGCTCGCTGGTTGGGTTCGTCGGGCGGCATCGATCTGGAGGGGCTGCGCCGCGCGGCGCTGGTTGCTCTGGAGCGGCAGGAACCGCTGCTGGTGCTGGCAACTTCGTTCGCCTTGGTCGCGATGCTCGATGGGCTGGCGGGCGCACTGGTGCCCGCGCCGAAGCGCACCGTGGTCATGTACACCGGTGGCTTCAAAGGCAGGAGCCGTGAAGTAGACGCTGAGCAGCTGAGGCGCGAGGTCGCTCGCGTTTTCCGTATCCCCGAGGCACAGGTAACTGGCGAGTATGGCATGACGGAGCTGACCAGCCAGCTCTACGAGGGCACGCTCCCTGGCAGCGACTTGTGCGCGCCGAAGGGCGTATATCTGGAGCCTCCGTGGCTACGAGTGATGCCTGTCGATCCGGTCAGCCTCAAGCCCGTGCGAGCGGGTGAGGTCGGCCTCGCGAAGATCATCGACATCGGAAACGTGGACTCGGCCGTGGGGATCCTAACTCAGGATCTGGTTCGGCGCGTGCCGGCGAGCGAAGAGCAGACTGGCATCGAGCTGCTGGGGCGGCGCAAGGGCAGCCCTGCTCGGGGCTGCTCGCTGTCCTTCGAGTCGTGGATCGTTGGCGCGCGCAAGGGGGCTGCTTGAGCCGCCCAGAGACCCGCGTACGTCAGCTGCTGATTGCCGCGAAGAAACTCGTGGATCCGCAGCACCCGCTGGGGCAGCGCCTGAGGAGCGAGCTGCCCGCGCTTACTGGCATGAGCCCCGAGGGGGTCGCCTACGCGCTGGAACACAACCTCGAGGTCAACGCTAGCAGCGCCGAAGTGCTCGAGCTGTGCCAGTCCGTACCCCAGGTAGATCGCGCTCACGTGCTCTTGAGCGCCAACGTTTTCGTCGCTGGCCTGCGCGCCGTGGCGCTGGGGCTGGCGGCGTCTCCGAAGGTCTTCGTACGGTCCTCGCGGCGCGAGCCCTTGGTCGTGCGGCTGTTGGAAGAAGCGACCAAGGGAGCCTTTCGTGTCGTGGACGAGCTCGTGCCGCTGCCTGGAGATCACCTCTGGGCGTACGGCAGCGATGAGACGCTGAAGAGCCTCCGCGGTGAGCTCGCGGCGGGCGTCGTACTACATCCGCACGGATCCGGATTTGGGGTCGCTGTGTACGAGGCAGGTGCGGCGCGTCTCTCCCCCCAACCATCCGCAGAGGCGCTCGCGCGTGACGTCGGCGTCTTCGATCAGCGCGGCTGCTTGAGCCCCCGCCTGTTGGTGGTGCAAGGTGACGTCGAGCTCGCTAGTGAGCTCGCGCGCCGCCTGGCTCGGGAGCTATCAGCGTTCGAGGCGCGCATCCCACGCGGCGCGTTGAGCGACGCCGAGGCGGCGGACGTCACGCTCTATCGGGACACCATGGCCTACGCGGGTGAACTGCACTTCGCGGGCAAGGGCTGTGTGGGGCTCGACACTCGGGGAGAGCGCCTGATGCTCGCGCCCGTCGGACGTCACATGCACGTCGTGCACACGCAGAACGCACCCGAGCTCTTGGCTGGTCTGGACAAGGACGTGGCGGCGCTGGGCGTGGATGTCTCTCCCGAGCTCCAGGCGCGTCTGGTGGAGGTGCTGCCCAGGGCGCGGCTCAGCGCGTTCGGTCAGATGCAGCGTCCACGCTTCGATGGCCCTGTCGATCGGCGTCCAGAGAGTGACGGCGTGCCGCTCTAGTCTTCCTCGCTGCGGTAGTCCCGGCCGGGCGGGGAACGCCCGCTAGCGCTACGGCGTTGTCGTGAGAGAATGCGCTGGGTGATCAGCTGGGTTCGGGGGCGAGGTACGCCGGCTCGCGTGTTGCGGGCGCTGCAGGTCGCGGCGCTGCTCACGGGCGTTGCGTGCAGCAGGCGTGAGTCGCCTGCTCCGCCGCCCACGGCAGCTCCGGCGCCCAGCGCTCAGACCAGCGTCGACGCTGAGCGCGTCGCCTGTCAGGCGCGAAAGCAAGAGTTGCTGGCGCTCCCTGAAGCCGCCGGTGCACCAGCGAACGCGACGACCCGCAGCGAGACTCTGGGCCGGGCCCGCGGCGAGCCGGTGGTGTGGCTGCGAGAGCCGCAGCGGGCCCCGTTGACGGAACTCCCCGCTACGCTTCAGAGGGCGCTGGGCAAGCAGGCGACCGAAGCAGATGCCGACGACCCCAAGGTGTGGAGTCGGAGGCGCATCGGGGCGTTGCTTCGTACATTTCCGCGCGAAAAATCGGGTCTGCGGGCGTTGCTCCTGAGGGAAGGCTATGTCTACAGCGGGCATCCACGGGTGGCGCTGGCTCTCACGTTCGAACTCAAGCTCGAGGCGCTGTTCGATGAAGAACACTTGTGGCTACGCCGTGGAGCAGAGCGCTTTGAGCTGGACGCAAAGGGTAGCGGGAGGACACGCCACTACGAGTACCGGGCCGGGCCTTTCGCTGGACAGCGGGCTGAGCTCTTGTTCGGTGACTGGGTGGGCATACGCGAGCCCAAGCACTGGCTCCAGCTGGACTTTCGCCGTCTGGGGCACGAGTACGGCGCTGAGCGCGTGAAGCTCGATCGGCTTACCAGCGGGGGCAGCGTCGCCAAGCTCCGGGTCGGTGGCGAGTGGTTCGATGCGGTGCTGGACCACGACGCAGCTGGAGCCGTGAGTGTGCGCTGTCTTGACGCCGACCCCGAGGCGCGTGGGAGGGCCGTCGAGCTGCGCCGCAAGAGCGCCTGGAAGCGTACGGCGCTGGCTCACCTGCGAGGCTCGGTGGACGCGATGCTCCGCGATGGCCTGCGCTTCGATCGCCCCCGGGGCGAGGAGGGACCGGACCGTGACGGCCAGCTCCGCCCGGTGTGGTACTCGGCGTATCGCTTCGGTCAGTCGTTTTTCCGTGTGGATGATACGAGCTACAGCGTGTTCGCTGCCGACGGTACGCCCACGCCACCGCAGGTGTGCGTCGATTTCGTGCTCGAGAGCTTCGAGCGCGCCTCGGGCACCTGGTATGCGCCGCGAGACTCCACGCGGGAACGCCGGGAGGGTGGGCTGGACTTCAACGCCTACGGCATCAAGAATCGACGCGGCGTGCTGGCTCTGGAGGACTTCGGCTTCGAACACCCTGAGCTGTTCGACGGGGTGCGCTTCAAGGCTGAGGAGCGCATCCCGTTCGCGAGACGTCAGGACTTCTTTCGCTACCTCGAGCAGCACGCAGACGATTTCGCGCCCGGCGACATCGTCGCGATCCGAGGTGTCAAAGGAGATGGTCGTGTGCACCAGCATGCAATCTTGCTGGAGCGCACCGATCCACTGACTGGCTTCCCGTACGGCTTGGCTGATCAGATGAGCCGGCCCAGGCGCCGAACGTGGGAAGGCATCATGGCGGAGGCGCCGCGGCGGTCGCTGTATTTTCGGCTACGCCTCAAGCCCGAGGTGCTGGCGAAGCTCGCATCGAGCGAGCCTGGGACGTTCACCGCGACGCACCGCGCGCCTTGAGCCGCAGGCTCCCTTATTACCGTGTGGATGCGCTCACGCGCACTTCACCGGTCGTGACGACCTGCTCGAGGGCGCGCCTCGTCGCGTCTTCAGCTTGGCGAAACGCCTTTCGGCCCCGCTCCAGGCGGAACGGGTTCACCCGTTGCAGGTCTTCGATGACCAGAGCGCACAGTCCCTCGCGCCTTGGTACCTGAAGCGCGACGCTCCCGCTTCGTCGCCAGGGCGATTTCGATGCCAGGTGATGGTAGAGGAGACGCGAGTGAGCCATCCCTGCGAGGCCCGGGCGATCCAGGATCCCGCCGTCGAGCAGCGGGCGGCCCTGGTGCCACATGGGTTGAAAGAGGAACGGGAGCGTGCACGACGCACGGATTGCCGGCGCCAGCTCCCCGTCGCGCATCACACGGGTCTCCCTCGAGAAGACGTCGAACACGCTGATCGCAGCGGGTACTCGGCACTCTTCGAAGCGGCTGACCGGCAACAGACCGGCGAGCTTCTCAGCGAACCGCTCACCTCGCAGGAGGCCAAGCCCAACGCTTGGGTCCCAGAAGTGCTCGCGCTCGAGCCGCATCAGCTCATCCTCGATGGCCTCTGCGCCGAGGCCAGCGGCCCACAAACCGGTGACCAGCGCCCCTGCGCTGGATCCGCTGACGGCGCTGGGCAGCAGCTCCGCCCGCTCCAGCGCCCGCAGCACTCCGGCGTGAGCGAAGAAGCCAAAGAACCCTGACGACATGGTGAGGGCGAATGGCTCACGACGCAGCCAGTCTCCGAGAGGCTCAGGTGCCAAGGTCGAAGCCTCCGCTCTTCAGGCGCTCTCGGGCGCTCGCGCCGATCAGTGCATCTTTCCGTGCGAGAAAGCTGAGCAAGCAAGCTGCGCCACACGCCAGGCTGCTCAAGGGCGCAAGGAGGCTGAACACCAGGCCCATCATCGAGGTGATACCCCAGGCGATGGACACCAGGGCCGTCAGCGTGGACACCGCGATCGCCGCTGTGGCACTCCAGCGCACCAGTCGGCGCAGCTGCAGCCCGATCCCCACGTTGGCCACGCCAAGCATTAGCAAGCTGTACAGGACCGCCCCCGGTACTCCCCTGACGCGGAAGTTGACCAGCATCTGGAGGACGAGCAGGACAGAGAGTACGCCGGACCCGCACAGCGCGAGCGCCGCAGCGTTCACCACAGGCTTCGGGCGCGCCAGCTCGATGTCATCAGCGCCGGCGGGTACGTCGAGACCCTGGGCGTCATCCTTCGGCGGTTGATACGGCTGCACGAGGATCCTGCTGCGAGTGGCTCTGTTGATTCCGTGGGGATTCGATGCCTAGTTGACCACGACCAGCTCGATCATGGCGGTGACCTCTTGAGGATCCGGCCGCCCGAGTCCGCGGACCAGCTTCACCTTCACTCGCTCCCCAGGCTTGCGGCCGTCGAGGGCGTTGTAGAGATCGTCATAGCTCTCGACCGGCTTGTCGCCGATGCCGACGATCACGTCTCCCAGCTGGAACGTGTTTTGAGCTTGGGACACGCCCTGGACTCCAGCGCTGGCTGCAGGTCCACCCGGAGTCGCCTTGAGCACCAGCACGCCGCGGATCCCGAAGCGCCGCTCGATGCGACCGAGTGGGTCGATCTCGATGCCGATACCGACCTGCTCGACCTTGCCGAACTGAACGAGCTGAGGAACGACGCGGCGAATGGTGTCCACCGGCACCGCGAACCCGATCCCCGCGCTGGCTCCAGTCCGCGAGTAGATCATCGTGTTCATCCCGATGAGTTGCCCCGAGGAATTGAGCAAGGGACCACCGGAGTTGCCCGGGTTGATCGCTGCGTCGGTCTGGATCATGTCCTTGATCGTGACGCCTCCCGCGCCGCCGACGTCGCGGCCCAGGGCCGAGATCACGCCAGTCGTCAGCGTGTGATCGAGCCCGAACGGGTTACCGATGGCGATGGTCTTTTGACCAACGGCGAGATCGTACTTCTCGGGCGGTAGCCCGAGGGGGATCAGGCTCTTCTCGGGGGCGTTGATGCGCAGGACCGCGATGTCCTTGGGGGGCTCCACACCGACGACGACCGCGTCGTAGCTGCTCTGATCGAAGAGCCGGACGCTGAGCAAGCGCGCGCCGCGGATCACGTGGAAGTTCGTGACGATGTGCCCCTTCTTGTCCCAGACGAAGCCCGTTCCGGAGCCCGTTGGCACTTCCGTCGTGCGCATGGACGCGGGATCCACCACGGTGCGGCTCTGGGTCACGAACACGGTCGAAGGCGCGGTCTTGCGGAACACATTGATCGTGTTTCGCTCGTCTTCGATACCAGCCGCCGGTGAGAGCGCGAGGTCGGGCTCGAGCCCCACTGGAGTCGGCTTCACGGCGACGCCTGCGGAAGCCGAAGAACCTGGCGCGGCGTTGCTGGTCTTGGCGTTGGGGGGGGAGCCACACGCCGCCGCGAGCATCAGCGCGGCGGCAGGCAGCAGCACCGTGAGAGCACGGCGCGGGTGGCGAGAATCAGGCGGCGTTGGCGTCGTCATCCTCGTCATCGTCCTCCAGAGCGGCGCCGTGGCACTTCTTGAACTTCTTGCCCGAGCCGCACGGGCAGGGGTCATTGCGTCCAATCTTCGGGGCCGAAGCCTGCGCAGGCGGAGTGGGCGCTTGCTGCACTGGCTCCTGGCTACCCTCGGCCGCCGGCTCCCCGAGGTGCTTGGCGACCGCCGCCTCGAGCTCTGCTTGATGACGCGCCTCGGCCTCGGCCTCCATCGCCTCGAGCTGCTCGCGGCGCTGGATGTGGGCGTCGAAGACGCGAGCGATCACGTTGCTCGAGACGCGCGCCATCATGTTCACGAAGAGGTTGTAGCCCTCTTTCTTGTACTCGTCCTTGGGATCGCGTTGCCCGTAGCCGCGCAGGCCAATGCCGTCGCGCAGATGCTCCATGTTGGAGAGGTGGTCGACCCACGCGCGATCGATTTCCTCGAGGTAAACATGGCGCAGCAGGCGCAGCATGTTCTCGACGCCGATCTCGTCTTCACGCTGGAGGTAGAGCGCTTCTGCGCGATCGTAGATCGTGCAGACGAGGGCCTCGAGCTCGCCCAGATCGTCGACGTCCTTTTCGAGTTCCTCCTTGAAGTGCTCGCGGAAGCCCTGGTGGACGCTCTTCCAGTCCCAGTCTTCGGGCTGTCGGTTGGGCGGGCAGCTCTCTTCGATGATCGCGCTGACCACGCGATCGATCAGATCGAGGAAACGCTCGCGCTGTTCGCTTAGCCCCGCGGAAACAAGCTCAAGCAGCTCGTCGTAGGTCTGGAGCGGAGTGCGCTTGCGGGCGGCGGAGCCCTCGAGCTCGAGCTTCACGCCCCACATCTGGTAGACCTCGTGCTGGAGCGACTCGACCTCGACCAGCTTCTTGAGCTTCTTCAGCTCTTTTCGGTTGGGGGGTCGGGGAACGTCGTTCTTGTCGAGGGTCTGCAGTGGCTCCTCAGCGAACATGTTGACCAGCTGGGCCACGACCGGCGACACCTTCTCTTTGATGCTCTCGTCGGTGGCGATCTTGCGGGCCTTGCCCGTGGATTTTCCGGTCTCGTCGATCTCTTCGGGCTCGTAGCGACCCACCAGCAGCGACTGGCGTAAGGAGTACACCGTCTTGCGCTGTGCGTTCATGACGTCGTCGTACTCGAGCAGGTTCTTGCGGATGTCGAAGTTGCGCTCTTCGACCTTGCGCTGTGCGTTCTCGACGCTCTTCGTCACCCACGGGTGCTCGATGGGCTCGTCATCGGGCATGCCCATGCGATCCATCAGCGTCTTCACGCGATCGCCCGCGAAGATGCGCATCAGGTCGTCTTCGAGGGAGAGGTAGAAGCGGCTGGACCCGGGGTCACCCTGACGGCCGGCACGACCACGCAGCTGGTTGTCGATGCGCCGTGATTCGTGGCGCTCGGTGCCGATGATGTGAAGCCCGCCTGCTTCGATCACCTCGTCGTGCTCGATCTTGCAGCTCTTCTCGTACTTCTTCACCAGCGCCGCGAACTCTTCAGGCTCGGCTTCGGGCAGGCGGTTCTCCTGCTTGAAGTCCATGCGCGCGATCATCTCGGCGTTTCCGCCGAGCAAGATGTCGGTGCCGCGACCTGCCATGTTGGTGGAGACGGTGATCGCACCTTTGCGACCAGCCTGCGCGACGATGTACGCCTCGTTCTCGTGCTGCTTCGCGTTCAGCACGCTGTGCTGGATCTTCTTCTTCTTCAGGATACGGCTGATGGCGGCGCTCTTCTCGACGCTGGTGGTACCCACGAGCACCGGGCGCCCCGCCTCGGAGTACTCCATGATCTCGTTGATCACCGCCGTGAACTTCTCGCGTTCCGTCTTGTACACGACGTCCTCATCGTCCTGACGGATGACCGGCTTGTTCGTCGGGATGGCGACCGCGTCGAGCTCGTACGTCGAGTGGAACTCCGCGGCTTCGGTCTGTGCGGTGCCGGTCATGCCGGCGAGCTTGTTGTAGAGCCGGAACAGGTTCTGGAAGGTGATGGTCGCCATGGTGCGACTCTCTTCCTGAATCGGTACGTTCTCCTTGGCCTCGACGGCCTGGTGGAGGCCGTCGCTCCAGCGGCGACCCGCCAGCACGCGGCCGGTGAACTCGTCGATGATCAGCACCTTGCCGTCGCGGCTCACCATGTAGTGCTGGTCGCGCTTGTACAGGGTGTGAGCCCGCAGCAGCTGGTTGAGGATGTGCAGCGTCTCGAGGTTCTTCGGGTCGTACAGGTTGTCGATGCCGATCAGCTGTTGCGCCAGCTCCACACCTTCATCGGTGAGGGTCACGCTCCAGCCCTTCTCGTCGACCATGTAGTGCTCGTCGAGGCGCAGCCCGGGCATCATCTCGTTCAGGTGGCGATACTTGTCGCTCGCGCTCTCCTGAGCACCACTGATGATGAGCGGCGTACGCGCCTCGTCGATCAGGATCGAGTCCACCTCGTCGACGATGGCGAAGTTCAGCTTGCGCTGAGCGTAGTCCAGCGCGGAAAACTTCATGTTGTCGCGCAGGTAATCGAAGCCGAACTCGTTGTTCTGGCCGTAGCAGATGTCCCGCTTGTAGGACTCGCGCTTCTCTCGGTCCGACTGGTTGTTGACGATCGTGCCGATCGACAGCCCGAGGAAGTTGTAGAGCCGGCCCATCCACTCGGCGTCGCGCGTCGCCAGGTAGTCGTTCACCGTGATCAGGTGGACGCCCTTGCCCTCGAGCGCGTTGAGGTAGATGGGCAACGTCGCGACCAGTGTCTTACCTTCACCGGTCTTCATCTCGGCGATGGAGCCGTTGTGCAGGACCATGCCGCCCATCAGCTGCACGTCGTAGTGACGCATGTTGAGCACGCGCCGACCGCCTTCACGACAGACCGCGAACGCTTCGACCAGCAGGTCGTCCAGGCTCGCCCCGTTGTCGAGCTGCTCTTTGAACTCGGCGGTCTTGGCCTTGAGCTCGGCGTCCGTCAGCTTCTTCAGCTTGGGCTCGAGGGCGTTGATGAGGTCCACCTTCGGACGGCTCTTCTTGATGGCACGGTCGTTTGCCGTGCCGAACAACTTCTTGGCTACCCAGGTCAGCATCGCGTTCTCTCTGTGTGGTCGCTCTCTAATCGCCGGAGCGCTCGAGACCAAGCAGGTTGCTTGGACGAGACCCTCGGGCGCCGGAACGGAGCGGGGTTTGGGCTCGCTCTCGCTTCGTGGCCAAACAACTTCGGCCCATTTAAGGCGCTCAAACTAGTACCAGCGGCCGAGCCATGCCAGGGCCGGGAGCGCGTCGGGTGCGGTTTCTGAGCGCGGTTAGCTCGGGGTGCGTGGTGGGGGCCAGCGCTCCTCACCCCCAAACCCGGAAAAAGATACGGATTCGTGGGGCTTAGCGGGCGATGGGGGCAGTCTGTTCCGCGCATTCGGGGATTTCTCGGGGGGGAGAGAGCACTGCGCACGCCCGCAGTGGAGGTCGGCCGATCTAAGGGCGCGTACGGGGAGCGCTCAGGTAGGCTATCCGTCCGCTCGCACCGGCGCGCTGTTGATTCAGCCGCGTCGCCCCACCCGCGAGTGGAGGAGTCCCGAATGAGTGTTTCTCCCGCCGAGCTGCGACGCATCCCGCTGTTTGCTGACATGACCGAAGGCCACCTGGGTGACCTGATCGGTGCGCTCAGCGAGCGGAGGCTGAAATCCGGCGAGGTGGCATTTCGAGCGGGCAAGGTATCGGAGCGCTTCGACCTGCTGGTGGAAGGCCGCATCTCGCTCTTGGATGGGGAGAGCGAAGTGTTCGTTCTGGAGCCAGTGGCCCCCCTCGGTGAGCTCGGCGCGGTGACGCAGACCAAGCGCAGCATGAGCGCGGTGGCGAAGACGGACACCGTGCTGCTCGGCGCGAGCTTCGACAAGCTGATGCAGTTCTTCGAGGCCCACGGCGACATCGCGTTTCCGTTTCATCACAACCTGCTGCGGGTCGTCGCGTCGAAGGTGCGCCGAGACCAGCGGCGGCTGGAGGAGATGCGCGCAAATCTAATTACCACGCAGAAAGCTATGAAGCGCATGCGCGAGGCGCTGCTCGAGGCTGACGATACGCCGCTTCACGATCTGCTCTTCGAGGAGCTAGACGCGCTGATCGAGCAGAACAAGAAGGGGCACTACGTGGTCGAGCCGAGCAACGCGCTGGAGACGCGTGTGCGCCTGGACGACGGCAGCGTGCGCAAGGTGAAGGCGATCAGCAACGAACGCCTGATCTTGAGCTGCAAGGAGAACCAGCTCGACACTGGAGACGCGTGGACCGGAGTGCTCCTGGCGCCCGACGTCGAGCTGCCGTTGAGCGGGACCGTGGATAGCGCCACGACCGGCGAGGTGTGCGTGGATCTGGACCCGCTGATCGACGACTACGCGATCGCGCTCGAGCGCCACCTCACCAAGCTGCAGATGCTGGACGTGGTGCTCTGAGGAGCCAGCGCCTCCAGATTCAAAAAGCGTACGCCAAGCTCGCGCGGCCGAGGAAGCTCGGAGCCGCCTGAGAGAGCCCCAGCGCCGGGCCGGCGGTGATCAGGATCCGATCGTCGTAGGTCCAGGCGATGGTCGCGCCTGCGAAGTGCCTGAGGCCACCTTCGGCCTCTTCTGGCTCCCATGCGGCTTCCAGATCTTGCGCCACGTACTCCAGGCCGCCGCGCAACGTGTCTATCATCCTTGCGGAAACGCCTGTCGCGGCGTAGAAGTCAACCTCATCGCGATCCGCCGCGAAAGCCTTCTCGCTATGCAGCATGCCGCCCAGGCGCACGCGACCGAAGTCGTAGCTCGCGTCGATGCGTAGCGCTGCGGCGTTGACTTCGGTGAAGTCGCGCACGAAGAGGGCCCCGAGCGTCAGGCGAAAGTCTCGCGCCTTAGGCGACGTAACGCGAAAGCGCACGCCTGCGTCGAAGGCGCTCTGCGCGTTGCGTTCGCCCTCGAGCGGTGGCGCGATCTGACCCCCGACGAAGCCGGAGACGCGCTCGTGGGCGGCGGCTTCGAGGCGCAGCTCGTTGACCAGCCCACCGCGGCGCTTGGTCGCGGCGAGCGGGCGCGTGGCACCGGTCGACGCGTAGCCCGCTGAGTAGCTCGCCACGAGCTGCAGTGGGCGCGGCAACGAAGGGTCCTCGACATACGCGAACGGGCGCTCCGCCGCCGAGACCTCGGGCGGCTCGTCGGTAGTTTCCTTGCGGCTATCCGTTTCGTCGCGCTCGAGGCTCCAGCTGAGGTGGGACGACGCAGGCGGCTGCTCCGCCCAGGCCTTGGGTGAGAGCGCGAGCAGCAGCAGGCAAAGGCGTCGGCTCGGTGACATAGGCGAGACGCTGACACGGCTCGCCGTGTCAGCTCAAGTGACAGCTACCGGGGTGCGGCCGCTCATTCTCCCGGTATCGGTCACTCTTGCGATCCATTCGTGACGGTTTGTGACGGATCCAATGCGGCTTCGTCACGGCGAGGCGCAGGAGCCGGGCGTATTCTCCGCGGCCATGTTCCGCAGGGTTTGGCACGTGTGCTTCGCGCTGGTCGCGCTGAGTGCGCTGGGTTGTGGCAGCGAAGAAGACACCAGTTCTGAAGCCGTGGAGAAGGTGTGCACCGCACCGGAGCCGCCGCCGGAGGCAGTACGCCAGGCGGGAACCGCGGACGGACTCACGATCTTGCCCGGTGGGCGCGTGTTGGCTCCAACGGGGACTCAGGCCGAGGTCGGTGGCTTCCCGATCGACATTCGGGTGCACCCGACGCTGCCCATCGCGTACGTCGCGAACACGGGCTACCGCAAGCGCGCGGTGCAGGTCATCTCCACGCAGGATGGTTCGATCCTGCAAGAGGTCGAGCGCAGCGAGGCGTTCTTTGGTTTGGCCCTCTCCCCCGATGGCAAACGACTGCTGGCGAGCGGCGGCTTCTCCGGGCTGCTGGAGAGCTATGACGTGGGCGATGACGGTAGGCTCAGTGCTGCGGGGCAAGTGGAGATTGGCGGCTATCCAGCGGGTGTGGTGCTGTCGGCGGACGGCAGCAAGATCTGGGTGGGGCGCTTCCTGGACGAGCAACTGGTGCAGTTGGACGCTCAGACCCTGGAGGTCGCCGCGACCATCGACCTGCCGACTCGTCCCTATGCCATGCTGGAGCTTCCCCAGAGAAACGAGCTGTACATCACGGGCTTCGGCGGCAGTGCCATCATGGTGGTGGACGTCAACACCGCCACCATCGCAGCTACGCTGGAAGTCGGCGGCAACCCGGTGTCCCTGGCCGCCAGCGCTGATGGCAGCAAGGTGTTCGCGTCGGTGTCTGACGGCGACGTGCTGATCTCCATCGACACTGCGACACGTGAACTCTCGGGTTCGGTCGCGGTGAGCGAACCCGGCCTGATGGATCCCGGAGGAAATCCGCTGCCGGGGAGCAGCCCGACTGGCCTGACTTTCGACGGGCAGACTGGGCGGCTATATGTGGCTCGCGCGGCGGACAACGCAGTCAGCGTCTTCGATAGCAACTCGCTGAGCGCGCTCGGTGCCTTCCCCACGGGCTGGTACCCCACCGCGGTGGCGCTGTTCGATTCGGGCAGCAAGCTCATCGTCAGCAACGGCAAGGGGGGCAACGTGGGGCCCTTGCCCAGCTACGACGAAGGCGAGGAGAGCGGAAAAGAGCGCATGAGCGGGACGCTTTCTCTGGTCGACTTGAGTAGCCTCGACCTGGAAGCCACGACCGGTCAGGTGCAGAGCAACATCCGCCGTCCCAGCGAAGTCTATCCCTTCGACTGTAAGAAGGTGTTTCCGGTCCCCACGGAAGCAGGCGGGGAGACGCCGATCGAGCACATCGTGCTCATCGTCAGGGAAAACAAGACCTACGACACGCTGCTCGGCGAATACGAAGCAGCGGACGGGGACCCAGCGCTCGCGCTGTTTGGCAAAGACGTCACGCCGAACATCAGTGCGCTGGCCCGGCAGTTCGCCAACCACGACAACTTCTACAACGATGGCGAGACCAGCATCCAGGGGCACCTCTGGCTGACTTCGTCGTTCGTCAACGACTACATCGAGCGCACCTGGTTCGAGGACTACCGCAATCATCCGGGCTTCTCATCGGATGGCGCCCTGGATCGTGGTCAGCCCGACTTCGGCACCTTCTTCACTCACCTGATCAAGCACCAGAAGAGCTTCATCGATTTCGGAGAAGTGGTCGGCACGCTCGGCAAATACGAAGGGGAGTCGGTGATCTCTCACGCTGATCTGACCTTCCCTGGAGCGTTCTACAACTTGGACGTGCCGGACGAGGAGAAGGCGCGCCACGTGGTCGCGCGGTTGGTGGACGAGGAAGACTTCCCGCAGTTCGTCTACCTGCTCTTGCCTCGGGATCACACCAAGGGAACCGGGGCGGGCAACCCCACGCCGGAGTCGATGATCGCGGACAATGACTACGCCACGGGGATCGTCGTGGATGGCATCAGCAAGTCCAGGTTCTGGGACTCGACGGCCATCTTCATTGTGCAAGACGACACACAGATGGGAGCGGACCACGTTGACTACCACCGTTCGATTCTGGTGATCGCCAGCCCTTGGGCGAAGCGCGGGTACACCAGCAAGGTTCACACGTCGTTCCCCTCGCTATTTCGCACCTTCGAGTTGATCCTCGGGCTGCCTCCCATGAACCGCTACGACGCCCTCGCGACGCCGCTCTACGACGCGTTCACGATGGAGAAGAACAGCGCGCCATACGACTTGCAAGAGCGCACGGTGCCCGACGCGGTGAATCCCCAGGGATTGCCCGGTGCCGACTGGTCGGCGGCGATGGACTTCAGCGGCCCCGACCGCAACGCGTTCCTCGGCGATGTGGTGACCTGGTACCGAAGAGGCGAGCTGGCTGCTGACTCCGAGCTCGCTCGGGAAATCGCGCGGGGCGCCAGGCCGCATCGTGGCGAGCGCGACGATGATGAAGACGACGAGCGCGAACGCGACCTGTACGAGCGCAGCCTGGCTCACGCGCTGGAGTACGCGAAGGCTCAAGGTATCACGCTCGACCGGCCGCCTGCGATGCCCAAAGCGCCAGCCTTACGTCGTGCGGTGGTCGACGACGACTGAGCTGATTCGGCTATTTCTTTTTCTCTTCGCCGCCAACGTAGAAGTCTCGCCTCTCGAGCTTCACGCCCTCCGTGCCTTTGAGCGCGGCCTCGAGCTTCGAAAGGTCGCTCCCGCGATAGTGATACGGGATGATGAGCTTCGGCTTGAAAGCCTTGATGCACACCGCTGCTTCTTCGGGGGGCATGGTGTAGGGCAGGTTCATGCACACGAAGGCGACGTCGATGTCTTTGAGCGCTTTCATCTCGTCGGTGCACGCGGTGT
>JAUILJ010000996.1 GCA_030433055.1 Polyangia bacterium | reverse complement strand
GCGCACCCACGAGGGACTGCAGCTTGGCCGCGAGATTGACGGTTCGGCCAAAATAGTCGATGCCGGCGTTGAGGTTGACGGCAATACACGGCCCGTGGTGCGGGAACTCAACCGCGTGCTCCAGTTCCAGCGCGCGACGCTGGACCGTCTGAAGGCAGGGGAGCAGCTGGCGCTCGCTGGCCTTGGAATTTCCACGGGGCAACTGGTTCGGGGGCTGGCCAGCGAAGGTGCGTTTCGTCTCGAGATCGACGCGAGCGAACGACGCTTCCGGGTCTGGCTCGCGGATGGCGTCCTGGTGGGGGCGACAGAGGAGCGCCTCGAGCAAGAGCCGAGTCGGGTAGGCGAGGGGCCCAGCGCACTCGCTGGGCTCCTGGGCTGTCGCCAAGGCGACCTGAGGGTCGCTCCAGCGCAACCTTCCGCGGGGCCCCCCAACTTGATCGCGCCGGTGGACGTCGCGCTGGGTCAGGCCCTGGTCGAGCTGCGAGCCGGGAGCGCCGGCGTGCGCGGCGTCCAGGGAGCGTTGCAGCCCGGACATCCGCAGGCTGAGCATCAGCCAGCTCAGCAGGCTGAGCGCCAGCAGGCTGAGCACCAGCAGGCTGAGCACCAGCAGGCTGCTCCCAAGGTCTCGGCGTTGCCTGCCGTGTCCGCTCAGAGCGCGCCCCCTCACCCCCAAACCCAGCTGGGGCGGGGAGCGGAGAATGAGCTGCCCTGGTCGACGTCGACTCCGGGGTTGCGTCCCGCGATCGATCCCGTTGGGTTCCAGCGCAAGTCTGTCTGGAGGGGCTGGGTGTGGCTCGCTGCAGCGCTCACCGCGCTCGGGCTGGGATCCGCGGGCTTGGCGTACTGGCTTGGTGCCCCGCGAGCGCCGCTGGCGGTCAAGGCGCGGGTCCAGACGGAGCCGGCCGCGGACGATACCGCGCGGCAAAAAAGAGCGCCCTCAGTCACACCCCAGCGGACGCAGGTCGCGGCTCCCGAGCAGGCGCCCGCGGCGTCCCCCTTGGCTCCGAGTGCATCGGATGAGCGCCCCGCCTCGGCTGTGACTCGCGCAGCTCCGAAGAGCGCGAGTCTGTTGAACGGAGAGCTCGAGAAGGCTCGCGGCGAGTCCTTCGTGATCCGTGGCGCACCCGTCGCCGAATGCTCGACGGCAGAAGCCAAGGTCACCGCTGGCCAGGCCATCGCACAGGCGCGACGAGCGTTGATGTCTGGTAAGCTCGACGCGGCCACCGCGGCGTATTGCAGCGCCCTCGCGCAACTGCCGGAGGACGCGCAGTTGATGACCGAGCTCGCGCGAGTGTACCTGCAGCGAGGGGCAGGCGAGCAGGCCGTGAAGTGGGCCAAGCGTGCCTATGAGCTGGCGCCGAAGACCTTGAATCAAGTGTTGCTCGGCGACGCCCTCGCCCTGAACGGTCAGTTCGCGGAGGCGAAGCGCGCGTGGTCCGAGGCCTGGAAGATCCGCTCCCAGAAGACCCTCGCGGCGATCGCCTCCGCGCATTTCCACACCGCTATTCGCGCTGTGGGTCAGCGCGACTACGCGAAGGCAGAGCGGTTCCTCAGGCGAGTCGCGCTGCTGGATCCGGGGCGCGGCGATGCTCCCCTGGCGCTAGCGAAGGTGCTGGTGGAGGTCTCTTCCCAGCAAGGGCTGAGCCGCTTCAGCGAGGCCAGAGCCTGGGCGCTGCGCGCCGCGGCTTTGAGCAAACCCGCCGAGCATGCAGACGACTGGCGACAGAGCCTGGAGCTGGTGCGTGACGCGTCGAAGGCGCTTGGAGAGACCGCTCTCGCTGCCGAGGCTGAAGCGCGGGCTGGCGAGGCTCCTCGAGCGCCTAGCCCCTGAACACGGCCGTCGGCAACTTCGCGCTAGAAAGCGCCGGCAGGATTGTCTATCGACGTGGCTGGCGGAGCGCTAGATATGCGTGATGCTCCAACGCAACATGAGAAGGTGGCACCAGGCATGAACAGACAGCAGGTTGTGTGCTTGTCGTCGCAGCGCTGGGACGATGGGATGTGGACCAACAAGCAACACATCATGAATCGTCTGGCCAATGACCACGAGGTCTACCACGTGGACTTCGGGCCTCTGAGCTTGGGGCAGACCGTTCGGCAGCGCGCGGGTGAGCCGCTGCTCGACCGCGCACGGTTCTGGGAGCCTCACGTCGAGAAACGGGGCAACGTCAACGTCGTTTCGGTCTTCGCGCCGCGCCTGGTGCGAAAGCCCCTGATGCACCCCTTGAATCTGGCGACGGAGTTCGACTTCAGGGTCTCGCAGGTCAAGCGCTTCATGCGCCAGAACCAGCTCGACGATGCGATCCTGTGGGTGTACCACCCCGCGTTCGGTGCTGCCCCCGCTCAGCTGCCCCACAAGCTCCTGGTCTACGATTGCGTTGACGAATACAGCCAGTTTCCTGGTTACCGCGAGAATCCAGGTCGTTTGATTCAGCGCGAGCGCGAACTCTGTCGCCGCGCGGATCTGATCTTCGCCACCAGTCGGCCGCTGTACGAGCGCAAGCGAGGGATCCACCCCGAAGCGACCTACCTGGTACACAACGTGGGGGATGCTCCCCATTTCAAGCAGGCGATGGCGGAGGCAACACAGGTCCCTGAGGACCTGGCGGGCATCAAGCCGCCGATCATCGGGTTCATCGGTGCCTTGTCTGGGTACAAGGTCAACCTTCGCTGGCTCGTGCAGCTGGCGCGCAGCAAGCCGGAGTGGAGCTTGGTGCTGATAGGTCCCGTTGGCCTATCTGATCCCGGCACGGACGTCGCG
>JAUILJ010000078.1 GCA_030433055.1 Polyangia bacterium | reverse complement strand
GGCCAAGCTCGAATTTTTGGGGGGGAGGGGAGAGCAGCGTGATCTCTCCTTGAACCACGACGAAGAGTCGATCGGCGACGTCGCCGGCTGCGTAGATCAGGTCCCCCTTGGATACCTCGAGGAAATGTACGCCCTGGATGAGCGCGGCCAGCGTCAGCGCGTCGAGCTCGCTGAACAACGGTACTCGACTCAGGGTGACGCCGAGCTGGCCGTGCGGCTGTTCGGCGGCTGGCGCCAGATCGAGATCGAGAGGCTGGCTCCCGGGTTCCTCGTCCAGGCCGGGCTCATCCAGACCGGGCTCATCCAGACCGGGCTCATCCAGACCGGGCTCGATCAAGTAGGGCTCGTCCAGGGAGTGCGGTGCCAGTGAGTCGCTAGCCCGGGCGTCACTCGCTGGGGGCTGAGAGTCGGCGGAGGTCGCGCTTGAGTTCTCGAGCTTCGGCGGTATCTCCGACGTGATCTCGATCAGCTCCGCCTCGTCCACCTCGAGCACGTCGATTTCCAGAGGGATTTCGTAGACGGCTCTGCGCCCCACAGGGGTGAGCCGGCGCGACGTGGGCACCACCTCTGACAGCGTGACGTCCTGCAGGGCCGCGCCGGGTGGGATGCTACGGGGCGCAGCGTCGGCTCGTTGCCTGACAGCGATGCGAGGCTCCGAGGGCTCTTCGCGCCGTAGCAGTGGCGGTGCGGGAGCGCGCCGGGCTGGCGAGGGAGCACGGGGCGCGGCCGGTTCCGTACGCGTGGGTTCTGGAGCCGCAGCCGGTGGGGGCTCGGGGCGGCTGCCCACGACGTTCAGGCGTTCCCTGCGTAGGGCGCTCAGTAGCGCGGCGCCCTTCCGCCGGGTCTGCCCCGCACGTTCCACCGTTGGGGCGGGGTGCGGGGTCGCGCTCGCGGTCGGTTCGGGTTCGGCGCCGCCCGCCTCGGAGCCCACGCGCGGCGCGGGAGGAAAGATGTGCGGTGAGCGTGCGGCGATCGTTTCTGGCTCAGTGTGTACCCGTTGCAGACCACGTTTCCGTCCGGAATGCAGTTCCGCAAGTCGCTCTTGGGTCGCGGTGTGGCTCGGGTCGATGCGCAAGATGCGCTTGCACACCGCGACGGCCTTGAGCAGAAACCCAGCGCTCGAGTACGCTTCTGCGGCACGCAGCAAGGCCGCCAGCTCTTCGTCCTGGCGCTTGATGCGCGCGAATGCATCCGCGGCCCGCTTCGGCCACTCCGGTTCGGTCGGCTCCGCCTTCTCCAGTTTCTCGTACAGCGCGGCCAGCTCCGCGTAGTCGCCCCGACGCCGCGCTTTCTCAGCCGCTTCGCGCAGTTTGCGGATCTTGCGGGACATGACCTTCAAGTATACGCGCATCTGGCGTGTGCGCTGGCTCGTCGCGAGGCGCCGTAGATTTGTCAGCGCCTGGACTGTCCGCGCCGTGGATCTATCAGCGCCTGGACTGTCAGCGCGGTTCAGGTTCCACACCCGGCCGCGCGTCGCCGGAGCAGCTGCGCGGACCGATGGCGCCGCGGCAGCAGCTCCTGGCTGAAGGGTCACAGGGTGACGCGTCGTGTGACAATTCTGCTGCGGCCATTCGCGCAAATCGCTCGATCTTTTTGAGATTTGCCCCGTCTGCTTGGCGGGCTGCTGGCCCGCGAGCGGTCCGGCATTGGATGTGCTTTGGTGTGCGAGACATGACCCGTGACACCGACTCGAAGCTGAACTCTGCAAGCCAACAAGCGCTGAGCGCGCTCCTGGCGAAAGGCCAGTGGCCCCTGTACGTGGCGGGCCGCGCGGAGCGACCGAACAGCGATCTGGTGGTCACCGACAAGTACAGCGGTGAGCCGATCGCCCGGGTTGCGCTCGCCGACGCCGCGGTCATCGAGCGCGCCATTCAGGCGTGCGTCGCGGCTGCGGAACCGATGCGGCGACTCAAGGCGTACCAACGCCAGGCGGTGCTGGCGCATTGCGTGAAGCGTTTCGAAGATCGCTTCGATGAGCTCGCCATGGCGCTGTGTCTCGAAGCGGGAAAGCCGATCAAGGACTCCCGCGGTGAGGTGACCCGACTCATCGACACCTTCCGCTACGCAGCGGAGGAGTCCGTGCGCATGGATGGGCAGGTGCTGGAGCTGGCGATCAGCGAGCGCGCCAAGGACTACACCGGAATGCTGAAGCGTGTCCCGATTGGGCCGTGTAGCTTCATCAGCCCATTCAACTTTCCGTTGAACCTGGCGGCGCACAAGGTCGCCCCTGCGCTCGCCGTTGGCTGCCCCTTCGTGCTCAAGCCCGCCAGCTTGACCCCCCTCGGCGCGCTCATGATCGGAGAAATCCTCGCGGAAACGGACCTGCCCGACGGTGCGTTCAGCGTGCTCCCTTGTCCGAGGAGCGCCGCTGCAGCCTTCAGCGAGGACGAACGCTTCAAGCTACTCTCCTTCACGGGCTCTCAAGCCGTGGGTTGGGACCTGAAAGCAGCTGCGGGCAAGAAGAAGGTCGTGCTGGAGCTCGGAGGTAACGCTGCCTGCATCGTGGATCGCGACGTGGACCTGGATGACGTCACCGATCGGTTGATCACCGGGGCCTTCTATCAGTCAGGGCAGAGCTGCATCGGCGTCCAGCGGATCATCATTCACGAGGCCGTATACGGGGAGCTCTCGGCCCGCCTCGTGGAGCGCACCAAAGCTCTGAAGAGCGGTGATCCCAAAGACCCCGAGACCTTCATCGGCCCGATGATCTCGGCGAAGGAGGCGGAGCGACTCGAGGGGTGGATTCAGAGTGCGGTCAGCCGCGGCGCGAAGCTACTGTGCGGTGGCGGGAGAGACGGTGCGATGCTGGAGGCGAGCCTGCTCGAAGGCGTTCCCCGCGACACCGAACTCTACGCCGAAGAAGCCTTCGGGCCCGTGGCGTTGCTGAGCCGCTTCAGTCGGTTCGAAGATGCGCTGGAGGAGGTCAATGACAGCATCTACGGGTTGCAGGCCGGTGTGTTCACGCGAGACCTGTATCGCGCACATCAAGCGTGGGACCAGCTCGAGGTGGGCGGAGTCGTGATCGGCGACGTGCCGTCATGGCGTGTGGATCACATGCCGTACGGCGGAGTGAAGGACAGCGGGTTTGGTCGCGAAGGGATCCGCTATTCGATGGAGGACATGACCGAGCCACGCCTCATGGTGATTCGCTCCCCGCCCCGCGGCTGACTCCGTTGCCAGGAGTCTCTACGCCGCGGCGAAATCACGAACTCCGGCTAGAGCCGGTAGCCGACGCCCAGGTAGCCGTAGAGGTACTGGTCGAGCGCGCCCCCCGCGACTGCGTCCCCGTCGTCGGTGACGCCCACGGCGTCGGGGTCTGGATTCAGCGAATAGAAGTAGCGCTCGATGCCTGCTCCAAGCAGGAGGTCGAGGCCGCCAAGCGCCAGCCCGAACTCGAGCCGCCCGTCTACGGCGCCAACGCTCTGGTCAGGGAACCACGGTGCTTCCGCGAACTCTCCGCTGTCCAACACCACCCGATAGCCGACGCCCAGGCCGAGGAAGGTGGTGCCAATCGCGAACCGCGCGTCCAACCCTGGCCGCACGTAGCTGTAGTTGACGCTGGGGATGAAGTTTCGATCGCCGTCATCCAGCTCGAACTTGTGCTGCCCGTAGCGGGCGCTCAGCCCGAGCTCGTGTTCCCCTAGAGGAATGCGCCAGCGCAGGCCCGCGTCCCACTCGTTGCTCGAGGTGTCGAGCTCCCCACCGTCTGACGTCTCGGAGCTGAGGGCGAAGGCCTGCTGATAACCGCCCACGAGGCCCAGGTTGCCTCCGATCCCTTCGGCGAAACTTGCCCATGGGTACCACTCGAGATCCAGGCGCGCGAAGGGCCCGGCGCCCAGTTCGTAAGGGCGCAGCGTGCCGTTCAAGTCGTCGGTGTATTCGAACTTTCGGTTCATCACACCTCCGCGCAGCATGATCCGAAACGCCTCTGGACGATCGCCGCTGGGTTCGTCTTCCGGTTCGTCCTTGGGCTCGTCTTTCGGCTCGTCCTCCGGTTCGTCTTTCGAGTCGTGCTTGGGTTCGTCTTTCGGCTCGTCCTTCGGCTCCGGCTTCGGGGCTTTGGCCACCTGCGCCTTGCTCGCTGGACCCTTGAGCTTGTCGAGCAGCTCCTTGTTGACTGCCTTCTTGAGCCCGGCTGGGAAGTTGCCCTTGAACTCGAGCACGTCGAGGCTGTCGCCCGTGGCGCCGTCGACGACGTTCAACTCGAGCTTCCACTTCACGCCCTTGTGGCTGACGACGCCTTCCAAGATCGCGGCGGCGCCCAGCTCCTGAGACACGCCCTGGTAGCCTTCGGGGTTTCCGTCGATCTTTGCCTTGGCGGCGTTGAGTTTCTTCTTCGAGATGACGTCGTAGTCGCCGTCCTTGTCCAGCAGCTTGACCACCCAGCCTCGCGCTTGAGCGCTGCGGGGCCCCTCGAAGTCTCGAATCACGATGCTGGTCTTGGCGAAGCTCGAACCCGCGACCAGGCATACGACGAGCGCGCAACACAGGCTCAACCAGCATCGGGCGACACGTGATATTGCCGTAGGGAAAATGTTCCGAGAGCCGGCGCTGAACTCCTTCACATTTCCTCCGGGGCGTTGCCGGTCACTTCGAGGATCCAGCTGCGCAGGCACTCGATGTCCCGACTTCTGAGGTTGGAGGTGAGGAGCGGCATGCGATCGTCACACTCCGGAACCTCCTGGCTTACCTTTTCCAGCAGGTAGCTCG
Source organism: Polyangia bacterium (assembly GCA_030433055.1). Lineage (GTDB taxonomy): Bacteria > Myxococcota_A > Polyangia > Polyangiales > Polyangiaceae > JAHBVY01. The sequence continues at coordinate 10,362 of JAUILJ010000078.1, read as the reverse complement.
CGTCGGGGTTCTGAGAGTCGATCAGCAGCCGATCGGGGCAGACACACGCTTCCGGGTCGTTGGGATCGGGCTCCGCGCAATGGGCGGGAACGTCGATCAGGCGTTGGGCCACGTCGGCTTCTCTGAGATCCAGGTTCGCTTCGGGATCGTCTCCACCGTGGCAAGACGTGGAACCACAGGTCTTGCGGAAGAACGTGTTGGGTGGGTCACATACCGCCGTGAAGCGGTCCGGATCTTCCAACTCACCTGGGCAACCGGGGAGGGCTAGCGCCGCGAGGAATAGCAACACGACGCTCGAGAGGAGAGCTTTCATCTCCGGCGAGCCTAACAGAGAGGTGCTCGATCTGAAGTCAAAGACGAGCTGAGTTCAGGTCTAATTGACGTGCGAAGGGCCGGCTTGAACCTCGGAGATCTTTTGGACCCCGCGGCGTGCGTTTTGACGTGCAAAAACGTCATCGACCGGCCAAAACACAGCCGATCGGTGGGTACTTTTGCTCGTGGAGTGACTACTCCTCAGAGTCGTCGGTGGTCGCTTCCGTCGGCTTGAGCGGCTGAAGGGCGCGCTCCAAGGCTTTGAGCGCCTTGCTGCTCGCAGGCTTACGCGTGCCGTCCGGCTCCGTGCGGCGAGCGCTGCGAAGCCAGTTGCGGAGCTGCTGGCGGTCCAGATCTCCGTGCAGCGAAAGCAACGCCTCGAGCTCGCTGTCACCGCCGCTGAGCAGGCGCGCCAGCCACCCCTTGGCGTAGTCGCTGGTATTACCGCGCGGTTTCGCGATGCCGCCCGGTGTGGCGAGGCGGCGGCGAATCGCCTCGTGGTCCAGCTCAGCGAGGTGCCGGGCCAAGAGCTTGATCTGCCGCGCGCGTGCCTTGCTCGCAGGAAGCTCGGCGGCGAGCAAGATGCCATCCTCCAGCTCCTCGGGCAGCTCGAGCCGCCTGAGCTTGGCTGCTCCGAGGTCGATCAGCTGCGTCACCAGTTCGCGCACCCGCGCCTCGCCAGCCCGCGCTTCCTCTCGTTGCTTGGTACGAGAGGGGCGGCCGTCATCGTTGCCGCGCAGAAACACGGTCTGGGGCTCGTCGTCGTCTACTTTTGGTCGCTGGGGCATGAGTTTAGCTGAGGTGGGGGCGGTGGGTTACCGGTGCGGAAGCAGCCGCAAGAGCTCTGGTCTGCGTTGGCCTGCAAGGTCCCACCGCGGCAGCTGTCGTAGGCGGCGTCCTTGAGCTCCTCGGGGCAGTCCACCTTCACCTGCGGCGGTGACTTACCGGGGGGCGGTCGCTCCCCCTTGGCGAAGTCTCCGTCCACGAAGCACCCGTCCCCCTCGTAGGCCCGCTTGATGACGCGCCCTGCCTTGTTGCGGGGGTTGAGCACCTTCTGGTGAGTCGCGTAGCTGATGCGCGGGGCTGGAGGGTTCCGATGGATGTCTGGAGGCGGCTCGGGGACGACCTGGCCACTCGGGGGCGGGGCCGCGTCGAATGGCTCTGCTTCCCCGCTGACTGCCTGAGTTGGCTCGGTCGTGGGCGCCGGAGGGTTGGCTGAGATCGTGTTGTCTGGATCTCGCGGCTCGCTGCCGCTGTGGTCGCAGGCCGCGGCCAGCGTGGCAGTCATGACGAACGCCGCGCGCAGGGTGCGCTGCCGAGCTCGGACGGGTGAGGCGGGGGGAGTCATGGGGGCCGAGCTTAGCAGCCGTGCGCGACCGCTCCTACGCTACTCGTGGAAGGTCACGTTTGCGCTCAGCGGCTCACGGGTCGTGCGGGTGCGGTTCGCCGCTTCGGCTGGATTCTCGTAGCCGAAGCACACACCCACGAGGATGCCGATGTCTTCGGGCACCTGGAGCTCGCGACGTACCACGTCGGGGTAGCTGCGCAGGCTACCCATCGGACAGCTCGCGATGCCGTGGGCGGTGAGCGCCAACATCAGGTGACCCAGGTAGATCCCCACGTCGACCACCACGCTCGATCCAAAGCTCTTGTGCATGCCGACGAACGCCACGTGAGGTGCGTCGAACAGCTCATAGTTGCGCATGAAAGCTCGCTTGCGGCCCTCGACGTCGCGGCGCTCGATGCCGAGCTCCTTGTACAGGGCCACGGCGCACTCCACCTGGTGGCGTCGGTACTCGTCCTTGAAGTCGGCGCCACGGTCGAAATCTGGCCGGCCTGGTTGGCCGGCCACCTCGACGAGTGCCGCGCGGATACGGTCACGGGAGCTGCCCGAGGCGACGTATACCCTCCACGGCTGCACGTTGCAGTTCGAAGGCGCCACTTGCGCGAGCTGAAACACGCGTCGCAGCGTCGACTCCGGCACGGGGTCCGGCAGGAAGCCGCGCACCGAGCGCCGGGCGCGCATCACGGCCTCCAGGCCACTGGCGACTCCGTCCGGCAGCTGCCAGGTCTCAGCGGCGGGGTCGCCCAGCTCGGGCCAGTGCAGGTCCTCGGTCACCTCAGCCGTCCAGCTTGAAGCTAGCCATGTCGGCGTCGAGGCCTTCGAGCAGCCCGGTGGCGATCGTTTCGCGCTCTCGGCGCTTGGCCTCAGCGAACGCCGCGTGTGGCAACGCGCCCAAGCGCTTCGCTTCGTTCTGAGCGACGGAGAGGAGCTCCTCTCCCCCAACACATGCGTCCAGGTAGCCGGTGTCGACGGCTTGCGCCGGTGTGAAGATCTGGCCCTGCGTTACCGCGCGGGTATACCAGCGCTTGCTCAGTCGGTGCCGCGCGAGTTCGACCAGGTACATCGGAGGTGTCATGCCGAGGGGCACCTCGTTGAGGCCGATCTTGAACGGGCCGTCGGCGCCAAGCCGTAGGTCGCAGGCGAGCAGCAAGATGGCGCCCGCGGCGAGGGCGTGCCCCGTGCAGGCCGCGACCACTGGGCGTGGGAAGGTGAAGATGCGCATCATCAGCTCGCCACCAGCCTTGACCAGGCGCCGCGCGGAGTCGGGGCCGGCCATCATCTCTTGCAGGTTGTAGCCCGCGGAGAATTTGCCTTCCCGTCCCAGGATCAGCACCGCGCTGGCCTCCTGTTCGGCACGGCCCAGGTGCTGACCAAGGCTCATGACCACGTCGTGGCCCAGCGCGTTGGCCTTCCCGTCGTCCAAATGCAGGATGGCAACGCCGTCCTTCAGCTCGTACTTGATGCTGTCTGCCATGGCTTCGGCTTGTGCCATGAGGCCGAGCTGGCGCAAAGTCCGAGGGCGCCCCCCATGAATTCTCCGGCCTCACGACCCGTTCGCTTCGCTACGTACAACGTGCGCATGCTTTGCCTCGAGGGGCCGAGCAGCGGAAGGCGCCCGCACAAGTCCGACGACAGCTGGCGCGGGGTGGCGGCGATGATCGACGCTACTGGCGCTGACGTGCTGGCGCTTCAGGAGGTCGGCAGCGTGGAAGCCCTGGACCGCTTGCAGGGCCTTCTGGCGTGTCCGTTTCCCCAGGTCACCTTTTGCCCGTCGAACTCGAGCCTGGGGATCCACCTGGCGGTGCTCAGCCGCTTCACGTTCGCCGTTTCGTCCCACCGCGAGACGGTGTTGTGGGATGAGGTCGGCAACCCTCTCGAGGACTATCCGACGCGAGAAGCTTCCCGTGACTCGCGGCTGGAGCCGCTGCGCTTCCAGCGAGACTTTCCCCGGGTGTCCGTGGACGTGGGGAGCGGGGTCGAGCTCTTCGTCGCGCACCTCAAGTCCCTGCGTTCCTACGCTTGGATGCGTCACACCGCCGGTACCGTGCGGAAAGCAGAGGCGCGGGCCGCTGCGCGGCTGATCAAGCGTCACTTGCAGAAGCCATGTCTGGTGATGGGCGACTTCAACGCGGCTCCCCACGACCCGACCCTGGAGCCGTTGGTCGGAGCTCCGGAGCTCTGGGATCCAATCGCAGAGGAGCTCGAGCATGCCGGGGAGCTGGTCCCAAGCTATCGCTGCGGTGCCCACACCAATCGCATCGATTTCGCGCTGCTTGGGCCGAGCGCCAAGGAGCGCTACGTCCCCGGGTCAGCGCGCATACACGGCGGAGAACTGGCGGAGCTTGCGAGCGACCATTACCCGCTCAGCGTGGACCTGCTGTGCGAGCCCTAGGTATTCCCACGTAGGAATGCCGTTGCCGGGGCGCCGCCCCCACGAATCGACCCTCGGTGCGGCTGGCCGAGCCGCCAGCCACGCTCAGGGAGACGTGCGCGGTGACTGAGTGCGCCCCGCTTCTACCGCGAGCTCGTCGACGAAATCGTTCATCGGGTGACCGCTGTGCCCTTTGACCCAGCGAAAGGTCACGTCGCCGCGACTGTTCACCAGCTCGATGAAGGGCTCCCACAGGTCGCGGTTGGCGACCGGCTCCTTCTTCGAGTTCTTCCAGCCCCTGCGGATCCAGCCCTCCCACCAGCGGTCCCGGAAGCAGTTCACGACATAGGTCGAGTCGCTCACCACCTCGAGGCGTCCGCTCAGGGCCTTCACGGCCTCGTATGCCGCGCGGATCTCCATGCGCTGATTCGTGGTGTGGGCCTCGCCGCCCGCAGCAAAGTGCTCGCGATCAGTGGCCCAGGCCCAGCCTCCCGGCCCGGGGTTTCCGCTGCAAGCTCCGTCGGTGTACACGGTCGTCGTCACACGCCGCGTATAGCGGTTTGCTGGCGTGCGGTGTGGTTTGTTCCGGCGCTTGGCGTGGGATTCGGCTCGAGCGCTGGTTCCTAGGTGCCCAAAATTCCAGGGCTTGCGTTTGCTACTATGTGCGATAGTAGTTGGCTGTGACCCGGGATCCGAAGCCCACACCACTGCACGGCGCTCGGCTGCGTCTGGACGACGCGCGCGCTGGCGTCGAGCTTCGGCTCCACGAGCTCGAGAGCGCGGTGATGGAGGTCGTGTGGGCGAGTGATCATCCGCTTGCCGTGGGAGATGTGCAGCGCGCCCTCGAGCGTCAGCGCAGCATCGCGTACACGACGGTGATGACGACCCTGGTGCGCCTGCACGAGAAAGGGTTGCTAGAGCGCCGGCGTGACGGGCGGCGCTACCTCTACTGCGCGCGCCTCTCGCGGGACGAGTTGCTGCGACAGACGGCGAGGGAAGTACTGGACACCATCGACCTCGGGGCGGGACGGCAGACCCTCGCGTTGCTCGCCGAGAGTGTGGGCTCGGCTGGAGCGGAGGATCTGGATCACCTCGAAGCGCTGATCCAGGCGCGCCGCAAGGAGCTCGGTTCGTGAACGAGGCTGCGTTCCCATTGCTCGGTCCGGTCTTGGTCCTGGGCCTCGCGTTGCCGCTGTCTGCCGTCTTGGCGCGCCTCGTGTTGCTGGGGGTGAGGCGCCTGGAGCGCCGCCGGAGCGCCTCGACCGTGCGCTATTGGACGCTGGTAGGATCTAGCGCGCTGCCCGTCGTGTGGTTCGTTTCCGCGAGTATTCACCAGGCGGAGCCCAACCAGCCCCACGACGTGTGCGCCATCGTGCACCACGCCGAGCGTTGGTGTGCCGAGCCCGCGCTGTTCTCCCTTGCGCTGTCGCTGCTGGTCGCGCTGTGGGCGTTGCCTCGGGTCGCCAGCGAGTGGCGCATCGCGGCGCGAGGTGAGGCTCCGGGGGCGCGGCTCGTGGCGCTACTCGATGCTCACCCGGTGCTGCGTGAGCTGCGGGGCCGGGTGCGCGTGAGTGACGCGGCGGGACCTGCGCTGGTCACCGTGGGCCTGTTTTGGCCCCGCGTCGTGGTGCAGCGCAACGTGCTGGACGAGCTCGATGATTCTGCGCTGGTGGCGGCGCTGGCGCATGAAGCCGCCCATGTGAGGCTGCGGGACCCGCTGCGCTATTTGCTGCTGTGGTGGGCGCTGGCGCTCAACCCGCTGGGTCGTTGGTTGCTCGGCGGAGAGCGCACTCGCTGGTTATTCGACCGAGAGACGCGCTGCGATCTCCACGCGGTTGAAGCGGGTGCTTGTGGCGCGGCCCTGGCACACGCGCTGGTCGTTGCGGCGCGTACGCCGGTCCCCGCGGCCTCCGCTGGGCTTGGCTCGGGCTCGCTCCCGCTGATCAGGCTGCGGGTTCAGCTGCTGCTGGCGTACGCTGGTGGGCCGTCTGCCTGTGCATTGCGCGAGGCGCGGCTCCAGCGAGCCTTTGCGTGCGGATTCTTCCTGCTCTGCGCCCTGATCGCTCTATTGCCCCACGGATCAGGCACGTTGCCTCTCGATCTCGTCCACGAGATCGCCGAAGCCGCGGCGCGCCTGATCTGATCTCGGAGGATTGATGTCGACCAAACTGAAACACCGGATCGCTGCAGCTCGAACTACTATTGTCGATAGTAGTCGCGCTCAGGGGCCGCTCGCGGGGTTGGGGGTGAGAAACATCGGGTTCCCTCGGGTGGTCCGCCAGGCGTCGCTGCTCTTGGTGCTGGGTTTGGCCGCCTGCGGTGAGCCCCATGGTGAGCACTCGGAGCATCCGGAGGAGCATGAGGAGGCGAAGCACGGCCCCAAGGAGCCGCTCCGCGTTCGACTCTCAGAGGCTGCCGTCAAGCGCCTCGGGGTCAAGAGCCCGGCGCTGACCAAGAAGGAGCTGTTCCCTGACTCAAGAATCCCCGCGGAAGTAGAAATCCAGCCGAGTGGCATCGCTCACGTGGCGCTGCTCGTGCCAGGGCGCTTCACTGACGTGAAGGTGAACATCGGCGACGAAGTGAAGCCGAAGGACCTCTTGGGCGTCGTCGTCTCCAGCGACGCCTCTCGCGTACGCTCGGAGCTCAGTCAGGTGCAAGCTCGACTCAAGGCGGCCAGGCTGACGCTGGCGCGCGAGCGCAAGCTGGCCGCTGCCGGGGTCAGCTCCGAGCAAACGGTGATCGACGCCGAGGCCCGGGTGTCCGAGTTGCAAGCCCAGGCCCGCGGGGCTCGACGGGAGCTCGGTGTCTTCAGCTCTGGCGGCGGAGGCCGGCTCAGGCTGACTGCGCCCATCGCAGGCGTCGTGGTGGCGCTCCACGCCACCGTAGGCGAGAACGTCGGGACCGACGAGCCGGCCTTCACCATCGCAGACCCGAGCAAGGTCTGGGTACGCGGCAATGTCCCCGAGCTCGAGATTGAACGCGTGAAGCTCGGCGCCAACGCGAAGGTGCGCCTCCACGCGCTGCCGGAGGTGGAGCTGGCGGGCAAGGTGACCTATGTCGCGCCCGCGCTGGACGAGGCGACGCGGGCGCTGCCGATCCACGTACAGCTCAGCGAACCGGACGCACGGCTCAAGAGCGGCATGTTCGGCAGCGTCGAGCTGGGCCTCGAAGGCAACGCTCAGGTGTGGGCGCTGCCGAGCAGCGCAGTGATCAACGTCGAAGGCCAGACGGGCGTGTTCGTCGCCACCGACGAACCCACCAGCTTCGACTTTCGCGCGGTCGAGCTGGGAGCCCACGCGGGAGACTATTACGAGTTGATCAGCGGCGTAGACACCAAGCATCGAGTGGTCGTGCGCGGTGCGTTTGGGCTGAAGAGCGTGTTGCAGGCCTCCGAGCTCGGTGAGGGGCACGCCCACTGAGGCGCGCGGCCTGGGACTCATGCGCGCGTTTCTAGAGCTGTGTCTGCGCTACCGCCTCCTGGTGTTGGTGGGCGCGTTGCTGGTCGCACTGGTGGGGGTGAGGAGCGCCCGACAGCTGCCCATCGACGCCGTGCCCGACATCACGAACGTGCAGGTTCAGATCCTCACGAACGCCCCCGCGCTCGGCGCCGTGGACGTCGAGCGCAGCATCACGTTTCCAGTGGAGTCGGCGATGAGCGGTCTGCCCGAGGTCGAGGAGATCCGCAGCATCTCGCGCTTTGGGCTGTCCGCCGTGACCGTCGTGTTCCGAGAGGGGACGGACCTACTGCGAGCGCGTCAGCTGGTGTCTGAACGCCTGGTGGTGGCGAAAGAAGCGTTACCTCCCGGAAGTGACACCGAGCTTGGTCCGCTATCGACCGGGCTCGGCGAGGTGTTGCAGTTCGAGGTGAAGAGCGACCGCCCGTGCAAGCCGGGGGAGGCGGACACCGATGCCTGCCACACTCCGATGGAGCTGCGGACCCTGCTCGATTGGTTCATCGCGCGAGAGCTGCGGTCGGTACCCGGAGTGGTAGAGGTGAACTCCTTCGGCGGCGAGCTCAAGACGTATGAGGTCCAGGTGCTGCCGGAGCGGCTACGCGCCTTCGGCGTCAGCCTCAGCCAGCTGTACGCCGCGCTGGAGAACGACAACCGTAGCGCTGGTGGTGGCTACCTCGAGCACGCGGGGGAGCAGCTGTTGGTGCGCGGCGAGGCTCGCTTCGACTCCCTGCAGAGCATCGGCGAAGTGATCATCAAGAGCTCTGCGGATGGTGTCCCGGTGCGAGTGCGAGACGTCGCTCACGTGAAGCTCGCGCCGCGTATCCGGCACGGGGCCGTGACCCGAGACGGGCGAGGGGAGGTGGTCACCGGTATCGTGATGATGCTGATAGGCGCCAACGGTCGCGAGGTAGTGCAAGACGCCAAGGCGAGGCTCACCGTGCTCGCACCGAGCCTGCCCGATGGCGTTCACATCGACATCTTCTACGATCGCTCGGAGCTCGTGGAGCGTACGATCCACACCGTCGCGAAGAACCTGGCCGAGGGCGCGCTGTTCGTGACGCTCGTCCTGTTCTTGCTGCTTGGAGGCGTGCGTGGAGGAGTGGTGGTGGCCCTCACCATTCCCTTCGCGCTCTTGGTGGCGTTCATCGGCATGCATGCCCTCGGCTTGAGCGGCAACCTGATGAGCCTCGGCGCCATCGATTTCGGTATCGTGGTCGATGGATCCATCATCGTGGTCGAGAACGCGGTGGTGCACCTCAGCGCCGCGGCGCGGCAGCGTGAACAGCCTCTTAGTTACCGCGAGGCAACGAAAGTGGTGCTGGCGTCTACCCTGCAGGTGCGTCGGGCGGCCCTGTTCGGCGAGGCCATCATCGTGCTGGTGTACCTGCCTCTGCTCACGCTGGCCGGGGTCGAGGGCAAGATGTTCAAGCCCATGGCGCTGACCGTGCTGTTCGCGCTTGGCGGCGCGTTCCTGGCGTCTCTGACCTTCGTGCCGGTGCTCACCGCCACGCTGCTCAGGAATCGACCCGAGACGCGGGAGCCGCGCCTCGTGCGCTGGCTCCACCGCGCCTACGCGCCGCTGCTGGAGCGCAGCCTCAAGCTTCCTCGTGTCTTGGCCTGCGCCTGTGTGGTGCTCGTGGCGGGTGCAGTGGGACTGGGCTCGCGCCTGGGGGCGGAGTTCGTGCCGCGCCTCGATGAGGGCGCGCTCGCAGTGCAGATCAGCCGACTGCCGAGCGTGTCGCTGGAGGAGAGCATCGCGGGCGCCACGCGCTTCGAGCAGCTGCTCCGGGAGTTCCCGGAGGTGAAGACGGTGGTCACGAAGACGGGGCGGCCGGAGATTGCGACGGATCCCATGGGGGTCGAGCTATCCGACGTGATTGTGATGCTCCACCCAGAGGACACCTGGACTACGGCTGAGGATCGCGAGGGCCTGGTACACGCGATCTCCGAGCGCCTGGAGCACGAGCTGCCGGGAATGAACTTCTCGTTCTCCCAGCCCATCGAGCTGCGCATGGCGGAGCTGTTGAGTGGAACGCGCTCGGACGTGGCCGTGACCATTTACGGGGACGACCTTCAGACGCTCCAGCGCCTGTCTCGTGACGTGCAGCAAGCGTTGCGCAAGGTCCCTGGCGCCCGGGATGTTCGCGGGGAGCAACTGGATGGCCTGCCGACCCTGGAGGTAGTGGTGAAGCGCAACGTGGCTTCTCGCTACGGAATTTCCGGGGGGCAAATCATGGACGCCGTCGAAGCGATCGGAGGTCGTCAGGTAGGCACGGTTTACGAGGGGGAGCGCCGCTTCGCGCTCCAGGTGCGGGTTCCCGAGGATCTGCGCAACGACCTGGACACCTTGCGCTTGTTGCCGGTTGGTTCGGAGCCGGGCGCGCCCTTGGTGCCTCTGGGGCAGCTCGCGGACCTGCGCACTTCGGACCTCCCAGCGAGCGTGAGTCGTGACTCCGTCCAGCGACGTACCAACGTGGAGGTCAACGTTGCCGGCCGAGATCTTTCGGGCTTCGTCGGGCGCGCGCAGAGCGCGGTGGACAGTCAGGTGAAGTTCCCTCCGGGCTACACCGTGCGCTGGGGCGGCCAGTTCGAGAACCTGGAGCAGGCCAAGGAGCGGCTCTCCTTCGCTGTCCCGGTGTGCCTTGGGCTGATCTTCTTGATGCTCTATGTGGCGTTCGGGGAAGCCAAGACAGCGCTGCTGATCTATCTGAACGTGCCCGTGGCGGCGGTGGGTGGGGTGATCGCGCTGGGCGCGCGCGGCATGCCGCTTTCGATAAGTGCCGCGGTGGGCTTCATCGCGCTGTTTGGCATCGCGGTGCTCAACGGCGTGGTGCTGTTGACGGACATCAAGCGCCGCCGCGCCGAGGGGCTCGATGCGC
>JAUILJ010000077.1 GCA_030433055.1 Polyangia bacterium | reverse complement strand
CTCCTCCTCCGCTCTTCACGAATCGCCCGGTGAACTCGGTCAAGCCAAGGCGGTATCCCGCATCGCTCGCATCTTCCGAAGGGAAGAGCCCGCCGAGGCTAAGCCACGCGCCGAACGAGCCATCTAGGCCCGCGCTCACCGCGAGAGCCTGGCAGTAGGCGTCTGCCAACTCCAGCGACTGGAGGTCTGGAGGCGGCGGAGCCTCGAGCGGCTCCGCTGGCGAAAAAAAAAACGCGAGGCCGGACAGCGCTCGAACAAGCGCGGAAACGCCCCACGCTGAGCGCCTCGAAGCCTCGAGCATGGGCCGCAATACGCCGCCAAAAAGCGCCCTCTCGGGCTTCGTGTACGGCTTGCGAGATGATCGCTAAGCCTTCGTTGCCAAACAACTAAGGCTGATTCCTTGCTGTCGCATGGATGCGCCGCGTCGTGGCGCTCCTCGGCGGAAACGCCGTACGTCCGGGGCAGCCGCTTTTTAGCCGGATCCGCTCACGTGAGGCAGCACTGCCCACGGCCCGATCGCGAAACCCCCTATTTTTTTCGCTTGTAAGGCCCATAGCTCCTTGATAGTCGTCATGCCGCCTCACGGATTCAGCAGCAAAACAGCTGTGAACCCGTTTGGGCCAACCGCCGAGGTTGTCGGACTACTTCCACGTTCGTGGGGTGGAACGCCATCAAAGGCGTTAGGACGGGGTCGCTTAGGTTTCACGCCCGGGGAGGCGCGAACCGACGGCAAAGCACTAGTTCGTAAGGGTTTCACTAGGAGGAAGCGCAATGGCTGGTAAGAGGCTGACGAAGGCGCAGGTGGTCGCGGAGCTCGCAACGGCAACGGACCTCGACAAGAAGAGCATCAACAAGGTTTTCGAGGCGCTCACGGATCTGATCCGTAAGCAGCTGACGGGGCGCGGCCCGGGGGAATTCGTAGTCCCCGGTCTGGTGAAGCTCCGTGTGGTCAAGAAGCCGGCTACGAAGGAGCGTCAGGGCATCAATCCTTTCACCAAGGAGCCCATGACCATCGAAGCCAAGCCCGCGAGCAAGAAGGTGCGCGCAACCGCACTGAAGGCGCTCAAGGACCTGGTGCAGTGATCTTCGGAGTCCACGGCCTCACGGCCGTGGGTTGAAGCAGAAAGGCCCGCGGTTCGCCGTGGGCCTTTTGCTTTTGAGAGCCGGCCGCGTGCCGGCTCTCTGCTTTTCAGGTCCGGGCCTGGCTTTCTAGGTGCTGGCTTGCTCTCGATGCCGCCTTACCTCACGGAAACCCTTCCAGCACACGAACACGATCAACAGGGAGATCAGCGGATAGTCTCCAGCCCTGACGTAGAACGTAGGCGGACCGTTGTTCAGGCTGGGAGTCACCAGCATGTAGCCAGCGGGGCTCGGGGAGCCGATTCCCCGGATGCGCCCAGTGCGATCGATCCACGCTGGCAGCCCGAGGTTCACCGAACGCACCAGGTCGCGCCGCGTCTCCACGGCGCGCAACGCGCTCAAGCGCAGGTGCAGCGCCGACTCGATACTCCCCTCGAACCACGCGTCGTTGGTCACGTTGACGAGCAAGTTGGGGCCGTGCGCGGCCATGCGTCGCCCGACGCCCGGCAAGATATCTTCGTAGCAGTTGAGCACGGCGATGCGGGCCTCGCCGCCAGCGCTCATGTGGCGTAGCAGGACGACTTCGTCTCCAGGTACCAGCCCGCCGGCGCGGTAGAACACCTTGCGCAGCCACGGGCTCGACTGGCCGATGGGCAGGCTCTCCCCAAACCAGAGCAGCTGCAGCTTCGCCTGAGGTCGCTGCTGGTGGCCATCGGCGTCGATCAGGGTCGCCGCGTTGTACTGGCCCTCGGGCTTCACCCCAGCCGGCGCCCGCGCGGGGGTGAGCGCGCCAAGCAAGACGGGGCCCTTCACGCCGTTGATGTGAATCGCACGTGCGCCTCGTGGCTCATGGCTCGCCACTGGACTGAGCAGGTACGGGTAGGCGGCTTCAGGCCAAATACTGAGCTCGGCGCCAGCGGCTTCGGCTTCAGCGGTGACTCGCCGCAGGCGGTTCAAGATCTCAGCTCGCTGAGTCGGCTCCCAGCGCAGGCGAGCGTCGGTCGCCGGCTGAATCAGGGCCACCTTCACCAGCTGCCGGGGACGCAGGAGAGTCTGCATCCGCACCAGGCCGTAACCGAACAGCACTGCCCAAACGCCCAGGCCCAGCAGGACACTGCGCTCGTTGCGCTGCCACTTTCCGCTCGCCACCGGCGGTTCCTCGCGAAAATAGCGCCGAAGCGGCCACGCGACGCACGCCACGCCGAGCGCCATCAAGAAGCTCAAGCCCCGCTCACCCACCAGCTCCGCGAGCTGAATCACCGGGACCCACTCCGAGAGCAGCGCCCCTGGCGTCCAGGCAAAAACGCCGGGCCACATGCAGGCGAACAAGACGCCGCACGGAAACGCAACTCTGCGGTCGATGGCGAGGCGCGCTTCCAGAAGCCAGGCCACCAGGCTGCCCAAGCCCCAGCCAAGCGCCTGAAAGGCAGCCAGCAGAACCAACGCCAGGGCGCCTCCCGCTAGCCCCAGGGGGGTGAAGCGATCAACCACCGCGGGGACGAAGCGCAGCCCCAGCAACCCTGCAGAGGTCGCCCAAAGCCAACCCCTGAAGAACGCGGCGCGCTTGCCGCGGGTCGCCGCGACGGGCAGCTCGAGCGCAAGAAACAGCGCAGCCAACCCGAGCGGCACCCCCAGATGAAAGTCGACGGGGGGCGCCGTCAGCGCAAAGCAAAGCCCGCCCAGGACGGCCGCTATCGTTGGTCGATGACGTAGCTCGATGATGGGCAGGCTTACTCAGTCGCGCCGCGGGTCACCAGTAGAAGGTGAGCCCAAGGCGCGCCAGACCACCACCCGAGGAGTTGGTCTGACGACCCGTATCCGGGTCTGTGTATTCGTACTCGTACTGTGCAGCGTCGTCGGTGCGCCCGCGGACGAAGCCGATGACGTCAAAGTTCAGCGCCGTCTTGCGTCCAACTCGCCACTCGAGGCCAAGCCCCGCCTGGAGACCGAAGTAGCTGTAGTCGCGCTCCTCGGGCTCGGCGCCATTCAAGGCAACGCTGCGATCCAGGGTGACGTGCGCACCCGTGAAGCCGAAACCACCGAGGGCGTAGAACTGGAGCTTGTCCTTGGGGTTGAAGAACACGAGTCCGTTGAAGGTCAGCGCGCTCTCTTCGCGCTCGTCCCCTTGGTAGTCACGACCACCAAAGAAATCCAAGCCGACCTCGAAGGCGAAGTGGGGCTTCGGACGGTAGCGGAGCCCCAGTCCGAGGCCCGCCATCCCGCGGTCGTCCACGCCGTCGCTGTTCTCGTACTGATGCTTGTTCTTGTCGCCGATCATCACGCCTTCGAGGCGCAGGTTCAGGCCCCACTCGCTCTTCCAACGCGGGCGCTTGGGCTTCGGCGGAGGCTCGGGCGGCTCGCGGTCTTTGACCACGACGACGGTGGGCGGCGGCTCCCCTTCGGGCTGATAGACGACGATAGGGGGCGGCCGCCGGGTGCGCTTCTTGGGCACGTCCACGCGCTCGGGCGGCGCTGGCTCGTCCGCGGGGTCGACCTCGTCGTCCACGTCGACGTCACCACCCTCGTCCTCACAGAACCAGGAACCGGGAGGACACTCCTCTTGAGCGTAGGCCGAGCTGCTAGCAACGACGGGTACGGCAAAGGTGGCAAGGACAACGCTGAATGCGGTGAGCCGCGTCTTCATGAAAGGCTCCTTTCGGATTCTGGGGTCGCACCCCCAACCGCCGCGAGAGCCCCGCGGCACTCCCTGAGGTTAGCAATCCGAGTGCCAGGCGCTAGGCCGGTGGGTTTCGCGTTCGATCCCACGGAAAAAGCCCTACTTCGGCCCATGGGCTCTGGAGGCAATCGTGGAGAGTCGTTTACACCAGAGTGAACTGCCGGTAGGGCAGCAGCGTGGTTGCCCAGCTGCGCTTGAAGCCCGGTCACGTCCAACCCGTCTGGGCGGGGCACCCTTGGATCTACGCTCAGGCAGTCGCAAGCGTCGAAGGCGAACCGGAGACAGGGGACGAGATCGACGTCTTCGACCCTCGAGGCCAGCACCTCGGGCGTGGCCTGTACTCCCCCACCTCAGCCATCGCCGTCCGCCTGTTCACCCGTCGGCAGGAGTCGCTCGATGCAGCACTGCTCGCTCGACGCATCGCCGCGGCCGGCCAGCTCAGGCGGCAGCTCGGGTTCCCCAATACCCATACGAACGCCTACCGCCTAATCCACGCCGAGGGCGACCAGCTTCCCGGCCTGATCGTCGACCGCTTCGGGGATGCGTTGGTTTTGCAGTTCGGTACCCGAGGCATGCACCGGTTGCGGGACACGATCTGCGCGACGCTGCAGGAGGTGACGGGGTGCTCGGTGCTGCTCGACCGCACGAGCTCACGCACCGCCAGCGCGGAGGGTTTCGAGCCTGGGCAGACTCTGGTCGCAGGGAACACTGAAACGCTCGTGTTTCGGGAGCGGGACTTCGACTTCGAGCTACCCATCGAGCTGAGCCAGAAGACCGGCTACTACCTGGACCAGCGCACCCTGCGAGATGTGATCGAGCGACTGGCGACGAGCACCGTGCAGTCGGGTGGCGCGGCCCGGGTACTCGATGGCTACTGCTTTGTGGGTAGCGCCGCGCTCGCAGCCGCACGGGCCGGCGCGACGGTGCTGGCCGTGGACTCGAGCGCTCCCGCCCTGACCGTCGGTGAACGGCTGGCCAGCGCCAATGGGCTCTCCAGCATCGAGTTCCAGCGAGAAGACATGCGGCGTTTCCTCGATGGGGTAGAGCCGGAGAGCTTCGACCTGGTGATCTGCGATCCGCCGAAGCTGGCCCCCAACCGCAACGCCAAGAACAAGGCGCTTGATGCCATGCGGAAACTAGCGCAGGGCGCAAGTCGTGCCTGCGTCGACGGCGGCATCGTCGTGCTGTGCTCCTGCTCGGCGACCATTGGGCTGTTCGAGCTCCGCCGGGCGATGGCGCTGGGCGCGAGAGACGCCGGGAGGCGGGCGGTGGTGCTTGAGCGAGTCTTCCAAGGTGGCGACCACCCGGTGCCCGCAGCGTTTCCGGAGGGGCAGTACCTCACGAACCTGGTCGTCCAGGTGAGCAGCTACTGATGCGCCTCCTCACGAACCTGCCCAGCGAAGAAGCACGCGAGCTCAGTGGATTGCTCTTCGATCTCGATGACACGCTGCTAGACCACGGCCAGCTCACAGAGGCCGCGTACACCGCGCTTTGCCGGCTGGCTGCCAGCGATCTAACGCTGCTCGCGGTCACCGGCCGCCCTGCCAGCTGGGGCGAGCTCGTGGCGGGGATGTGGCCAATTCGAGGCGCCCTGAGCGAGAACGGTCACCTCGCCCATGCGCGGGTGGGGGGGAGAGTTCAACGCTTCGACGCCATCGAGCCCTCCGTACGCGCGACGCGGCGCGGCGCGCTACTGCAGCTGAGCGAGCAGCTGATGGCCGAGTTCACCGAGCTGGTACCCGCCGACGACGTCCACGGTCGCGTCAGTGACTTCACCTTCGACATCGGAGAGTTCCGAACGGTGGGACCCGACGTGGTCGCCCGAGCGCGACGCCGCGCGGAATCGCTAGGAGCCGCGACCACCGTTTCGAGCGTCCACCTCCACATCACCTTCGATACCCATGACAAGGCCAGTGGGAGCATAGCGTTCCTAGCTCAGCAGCTGGGGCTCGACAGCACCGCAGCTCGTCGGCGCTTTGCCTATGTGGGAGACAGCGAGAACGACGCCGCCTGCTTCGCGGCTTTCCACACGACAATTGGTGTGGCGAACTTGAGCGGTGCCCCGAGCGTGGTGCCCCGCTACGCGTGCTCGATGGCTCGCGGTGCCGGCTTCTCAGAGCTGGCCGAGCGGCTGCTGTCCCTGCGGTCGTAACCCTCATCACCTTGTGGTACGCTGCCCCGCGGCGCGCGACGTCGAGGCGCGGCAGTGCTGCGGCGAGACTGAAGACGAGGGCCAGGCGCGCCAGCCTCTCGCTTACCCCAGGTATGCGGGGTGTACACATTGGCGGGACGTCACGACGCCCCGAGGGGAGATAAGGAGCGCAGCTTGAGCGAACTCAGAGTCAACTTCACACGCCTGCAAGAGGACATCGAGAGCCTGGCACGCATCGGCCGCGCCGCAGACTTCGGTATTCATCGCATGGCTTTCAGCGACGCCGACATGGAAGCGCGCGCGTGGCTCAAGCAGCGTATCGAGGACGCTGGCTTGGAGTTCTTCGCCGACGGCGCGGCCAACCTGCACGGCCGCCTCGGGTGGGACCCGAAGAAGCCGAGCGTGATCACCGGCTCTCACATCGACACCGTGCCGGGCGCAGGTCATCTGGATGGCGCTCTGGGCGTGCTGTCAGGCCTCGAGTGTCTGCGCCGGCTCAAGGAGGCGGGCACGAAGTTGGCTCGTCCGCTGGAACTGATCAGCTTCACCGACGAAGAAGGGCGCTTTGGTGGCATGCCTGGATCCATGGCGCTCTCAGGAAAGCTCACGCCGGAGAGCATCCGCACGGCAAAAGATCTACAAGGTCTGAGGCTGATCGACGCCATGGAGCGCCACGGCCTCGACGCGAGTCACCTGCTGCGTGCGCACCGGAGCCCTGAGTCCATCCACGCATATGTCGAGCTCCACGTCGAGCAAGGCCCGGTGCTCGACCGGCGCGGCCTCAAGGTCGGCATCGTCGAGGGCATCGTCGGCCTCTTCAAGTGGAACGTCCGCTTCCTCGGCGCGGCGAATCACGCGGGGACGACACCGATGGACATGCGTCAGGACGCCTTTCAGGGAGTCGCGGAGCTCTCCATGGCCATTCCACGCATCCTCGAGGAAAATGGGGGAAGCCGCAGCGTGGCAACCATCGGGCGCATCCAGCTGCAACCTGGCGCTCCCAACGTGGTGCCCGGAGCTGCGGAGTTCAGCCTCGAGGTGCGAGACATCGATTCCCACGTCTTGGAAGGGTTGAGCGACGCGTTTCGCCGAGCGATGAGCGCAATTGCTCGGCGCAGGGGCCTAATGTTCGAGTTCGAGGTGCTCAGCGAACTCGACCCGGTGAAGTGCGATACCAGTGTGATGGACGCTATCGAAAGCAGCGCCGGGGACGTGGTGGAGGAGGCCCTGCGGCTACCGAGCGGAGCCGCCCACGACGCTCAGCAGTTGGCGAACGTGACCCGTGTGGGTATGATCTTCGTTCCTAGCAAAGACGGCCGCAGTCATTCCCCCGCGGAATGGACCTCTTGGGAGGCAATCGAGGCTGGCGCCAACGTGCTCTTGGGCACCCTCGAGCGCCTGGCCAGCTAGATCCGCGAAACCCCGGAAAGCACGTCAAATCATGGATATCGAACTGAGCCTGAGCGGCGCGGCAAACATCGACCCGCTGAAGGAAGTCTATCGGGAGGCCGTTACCGAGGCACCGGAAGCCCAGGAGGCGCTCGTCCACCGGACCGTCGCGCTCCTGGTGATCGACGTACAGTATCTGGACGCGGCCCGGGGGCACGGCGTCTTCGCCGACGCTGAAAAGTCCGGCGTCCCAGCGGACGCGCAAGAGTACTACTTCAATCGCCTGGAGACCCTCACGTTGCCCAACATCCGCAGGCTCCAGGACGCTTTTCGCGCCCAGCGCCTCGAGGTGATCCACACACGCATCATGTCCCTCACCCGGGACGGGCGCGATCGCAGCCCCGGGCACAAGCGGCTCGGGCTCCACGCAGCGCCTGGCTCGAAAGACGCCGAGTTCATGCCGGAGGTAGCCCCAGTCGGCGACGAAATCGTCTTCAGCAAGACGGCGAGCGGCGTCTTCGTGTCCACGAACCTGGAGTTCGTGCTGCGCAACATGGAGATCTCCGCGTTGTTCATGTGCGGCGTCTATACCAACGAGTGCGTGGAGACGACGGCCCGTGACGCGAGCGACTTGGGCTTCTTCACCAGCGTGATCGAAGACGCGTGCGCCACAGTGACGCCGGAGCTGCATACCTCGTCGCTCAACACCCTGCGCGATCGCTACGCCAAGATCCTGAGCACCGACGAAGCCATCTCGGAGCTGCTGGCGAACGCGAAGCTTCGTCCGCGCTGAGCGAAGCTCCGTCCGCGCTGAGCGCTCCGTCCGCGCTGAGCGAAGCTCCGTCCGCGCTGAGCGAAGCTTCGTCCGCGCTGAGCGAAGCTTCGTCCGCGCTGAGCGAAGCTCCGTCCGCGCTGAGCGAAGCTCCGTCCGCGCTGAGCCTCACCATGGCGCGTTCAACCAGGCTGGCTCTTGCTACGCAGCACAGCCGCGCCCGTCCCCAGTAGAGCCAGCAACGGCGTCACTGCGGGGCTGAGCGCGCCGACCGCCATCGTCGCGACGCCCACGACTCCGGGCAGCACCGCGACCAACACACCGAGGCGCGCCTCCCGGCGCGCCCGTCCCGCCACCGCGATCGCGTAGGCGGCATCGCGAATCGCGTCCGTCGCCAACTGTACGTTCCACTCAGCGCTGATAGACCCGGCCGAAGCCAACGCTACCGACACATCCGCCGCCCCCAGCGCAACGTCATCAGCCGGGCTTCGGCCGAACACCACCACCTGAGCGCCGGCGTCTGCAAGGCGCTTGATCTCGGCGCCCCGGTCAGCCGGAAGAATTTCCGGGCGGATATGATCGATGTCCAGTGAGCGCCCCAGCGCTTCACACGTCTCGCGGGCGTCTCCACTGATCAACACCGGCTCGATGTTCGCGTCCAGCAGGTACTGCACAGCAGCGCGAGCACCCGGTCGCAACCCATCTTGAAGCCCCACCAGACCGACCAGCCGCTCGCCCACCGCGACCAGTAGCGCAGTGCGACCCATCGCCTCGAGCTCCGTGATTCGTGCCTCGGCGCTCGCAACACCAATTCGCTCTCGGAGCATCAGCGCGCGGCTCCCAACGGCGAGCGCTTCGCCGCCCGACGTCACTCCGACCACTCCCAGTCCGGGCAGCGTGGTCAGGCTGCGCACTCCGTCCGCTCGCACGCCGCGGTCCCGAGCGGCGCGAGTCACGGCGACACCGACAGGATGCGTCGACCCGGCTTCGGCGCCAGCGACCAGCGCAAGAATGCGTTCAGGCACTTCGCTGCCAAACACCTCGATGCTGGCGACCTCCGGTTCCCCGAGCAGCAAGGTGCCCCGAGCGCAGAAGGCTCCGACCGTGGCGTGGCCAGCCTTCTCGAAGGCCGCCGCGCTGCGGTATGCCACGCCCCGCCGCAGCGCGGCGAGCACACCGAGGCCGACGTGCAGCGCACCAATCTGCGCGACGCCCGCGGTGGCCACTGCCGCTTGTGCGGCCACCATATAGGCGACCACGCTCACCCACGACGCGCCGGCTGCCAGCGCCGCGAGACCGGCCACCAACGCCAGCGCTGGACCACCTCGCTCCGCCAGTACACGCCCCGTGCGGGCGCTCGGAGCTATCAATTCCGCGCGGCGACGGGGATCATTCGTGAGCCGCACCCAGGCTCGGTCGAGTCCAGACCAGGCAACGACGGCTCGCACACGACCTTGGACCACCTTCGCACCGGCGACTAGCGACTCGCCCTCGCTCCGGGTCTCGCGGTGGGTCGCACCAAGCCACGGCTCCACCTGGGCATCGCCTGCGATGATGCTGACGTCGGCCGGCACCGTCTCGCCAGCCTCGATCAGGATCTCCTCACCCGGGTGTAGCTCGTTCGCGGCGGCTGGCGATAGCTCCTGGCCCATCACGCGACGCGTGGCCGCGGAGAGCGCGCTCTGGATGTGCTCGCGCTCCGCCTCGATCGAGCGCCGAGCTCGCTGCACGAGCCAGATCCCCGCGGCGCTGGCTACCAGAGCCGCTCCCGCCACGTTGACCATCTCGTTGGAGCCCGAGGCGAGAGACGTGAAGAGCGTGACCAGCGCCGAGACCAGCGGCGCCCCAAGCAGCGCAGCAGGATGGGGCTCGGTTGCATCTCGAGCTCCAGCAAAATACCTGGCGACGAGCGCAGCGTTGCCGACGACGACGACGACGGAGCGAATGAACACCAGCGCGCGAAAGTCTCCAGCCAGTGCCAGGAGCAGAGAGAGCAGACCTGCGAGGCCCGCCATCAAGATCATCAACGTGGGCAGATCGGTTGGCTCCACGACCTCGACGGCGTTGTCACGCGGATCAGGTGACGGACCATCGTCGTCCTGATCCTCCAGAGGGCCCCCCTCGAGCCCCGCCTCGACGATTTCACTCAGCGCCTCGGCGGTCTTCTGACGCAGCCCGAGGTCGTCGGGCGCGTGGGCCAGCGTCGCGATCACGTCCTCCTGCCGCAACGCGCCCATGCGCCGCGGGAGGGGAAGCGGAGCTGTCGTGCCCGTAGGATCGAACTCCTCACGACACGCTGCAGAGCAGAAGTAGTGGAACCGATCGTGAAAGATCGCAACCCGAGGAGCGCGCAGGGGGTCCACGGGTTTGCCGCAACGATCGCACGGGCGCTCAGCGACGCGCAGTAGCCCTGCAGAGTCCAAGGGCGCCCCCTCTGGCGACGGCGTCAGCTCCGTATCCATACGCAAAATCTCAAACGCCGAACGCCCACGCGAAGAGCGCCTTGGACGTATGGAGCCGCGCCTCGGCTTCGTCCCACACCACGCTGTGCGGCCCTTCGAGCACGGCCTCGGAGATCTCTTCTCCGCGGTGTGCCGGCAGGCAGTGCAGCACGATCGACTTCGGCGACGCCTTGCTGAGCAGCACCTCGTTCAGCTCGTAGCCAGCAAACGCAGCAAGGCGAGCCGCGCTCTCCGCTTCTTGGCCCATGCTCGTGAACACGTCGGTGCTCACCACGTCTGCGCCCTCGGCCGCTTCTTCTGGGCGACGGAAGACCGTCACGCTGCCGCCGCGCTCACGCGCCAGTGCCACCGCGTCAGGATCTGGATCGTAGCCCTCGGGGCACGCGAGGGCCAGTTCGAGCTGGAGCAGACCCGCCGCCTCGATCCAGCTGTTGGCCATGTTGTTGCCATCGCCTAGCCAGCAGTACTTGAGCCTGTCCAGGCGCCCGAGCTTTCGGCGCACCGTCTGCAAATCCGCAAGGATTTGCATTGGGTGACCGGCGTCGGTCAGCGCATTGAGCACAGGCACGCCGGCGTA
Organism: Polyangia bacterium; assembly: GCA_030433055.1. Taxonomy (GTDB): domain Bacteria; phylum Myxococcota_A; class Polyangia; order Polyangiales; family Polyangiaceae; genus JAHBVY01. The sequence goes on along the minus strand of JAUILJ010000077.1, from coordinate 3,997 downwards.
GTTCACCATTTCCATCAACTCGGAATGCGCGAACGTCCGAAAGGTGATGCCATGAACCATACGGCCAAGCACTCTCGCGGTGTCCCGGATGGGCTCGCCGCGCCCCAGCTGGGACCCGCTGCCCGTCAACACCACCGGGTGACCCCCGAGCTCGGTGACCGCGATCTCTAGGGACATGCGGGTCCGAGTGCTGGCCTTCTGAAACACGAGCGCGATGCTCTTACCCACGAGGGGGCGGGGGTGCTCGAGCATGCCGCGCGTCTCGAGGAAGTGGTCGGCGCTGTCCAGCACCTGCACGATGCCTCCCTCACCCAAATCCGAGAGCTGAATGAAGTGCTTGCTCACGAGAGACCTCCCAAGACTTCGTCCACGACGTTCAGAGCCTCATCCAGCAACGCCCGCTCCACGTTGAGCGGGGGCGTGAAGCGCAAGGCGACTCCGCCGGCCACCGTCACCAGGACACCTTTGTCACGCAGCTGCTCCACCACGGCGCGCGCATCGACGCCCTCCTGGAGCACCAGCGCTTGTAACAAGCCACGGCCGCGAGCACCCGCTGCGATCTTGGGGTGCTTCTCCGCGAGCCCGGCGAGCTGTTGCGCCAAGTAGGCGCCGACCTCGGAGACGTGCTTCAGCAAGTCCGTCTCCTGCATGACGTCGAGCACCGCGTTCGCCGCCGCAGACGCCAAGGGGCTACCTCCGAAGGTGCTACCGTGGCTTCCGGGCGGCAACGCGTTGATCAGGAAAGGCTTGCACAGCATCGCACCGATGGGTACGCCTCCGCCCAGGCCCTTGGCCAGCGCGATCGCGTCGGGCTCGACGCCAAAGCTCTGAAAGCCGAGGAACGTGCCGCAGCGGCCCACGCCGGTTTGCACTTCATCGCCAAGCAGGAGCACGCCCGCCTCGGTCGTGAGATCTCGCAGTCCCTGCAAGAAGCCTTCGGGCGCGGGGGTCACGCCCCCTTCGCCTTGCACGGCCTCGACGATCACGGCGCAGACGTCGTCACCCATCGCGGCTTTCACGGCATCCAGGTCACCGTAGGCCACGTGAGTCGTCGGGGACAGCGGCCCAAAGCCTTCTTGGTAGCTTGGCTGCCCGGTGGCGGCGAGCGCGCCCAGAGTGCGACCGTGGAAGGCCTTGTTGAACGCGATCACGCGCACGCGCTGCTGCTGCGCGTTCGCCCAGAAGTGGCGACGCGCGAGCTTGAGCATGGCCTCGATCGCCTCGGTGCCAGAGCTGCAGAAGAAGCCACGCTCCATGTTGGTCAGGCGACAGAGTCGCTCCGCGAGCACCACGTTCGGCTCGTTGTAGTAGTAGTTCGACAGGTGCAACAGCTTGCCCGCCTGCTCGCTGATGGCAGCAACCAGACGCGGATGGGCGTGCCCCAGCGTGCTCACGGCGATGCCTGCGAACAGGTCGATGTAGCGCTTGCCATCGAGGTCGAAGAGCTCGGCTCCTCGTCCGTGACCAAAGACCAAATCCGGCTGACGGTAGTTCGGATACAGGCTCGCCTTGGCCACCTGCACCAACTCAGAGGTGTTGCTCATGGGGGCCGAACGCATACCGCAGCCCGGCGGGGGGGGCCACATGGGCAACGTCTGTCCCCCCGCCAATCCCGGCGCTGTCCCTGGAGGTCGGACACGGAGCGCCCCAAATCAGCGCCATGCAGCACGTCGCTTCACTAACTGCCGAACCCAGACAGTGGACTCGCCGAACGGCGGAGGGTGCTCACGTGATCAGCACCGAGCGCTCCCGAATCCAGCTCGACTGGCTGACCTGGCAGCTCCAGCACAGCTACTGGGCCCAAGGGATCCCAGCGCACATCGTCGAGGGCGCGGTCCGCGGCTCGTGGTGCTTTGGGCTATACGAGCAGGGCGGGAGCCCAGGAGCGACGACTGACGAACGTCAGATCGGGTTCGCGCGACTGGTCACGGACGCCGCGACCTTCGCCTACTTGTGCGACGTGATCGTGGGTGAATCACACCGTGGCCGGGGGCTCGGCACCTGGCTGGTTCAGACGGTGATGGGCCAACCAGAACTCGAGCCACTGCGGCTCTGCTTGCTCGGGACTCACGACGCGCACGAGCTGTACCGAAAGTTCGGCTTCACCGAGGCGCCGCCCGGCCGCTTCATGGGGCGCCGGAAGACTTACTAGTCAAATATATCCGTGCAGATTTATTCAGAGGACGCTCAGCGCCAGGCTGGCCACGACCAAGGCGCCAAGCAACCCAGCGACCAGCAACCAGACCAGCTCACGCCAGCGAGCCGCGCGCACTTGCAGCAGTGATCCCGGTGCGCTCAGGCTGCTCTCGGGCGCGCTGTCCGGAGCGTCGCGACTGACCAGCTCCGGCGAGGCGAGGGTCGCTTCGGCCGGGCGCGCGCTGTGCTGAGTCAACGCCAGCGTCTGTTCACGGGTTTGGGGGTGAGGGGCCTCCAGGTGCCACTCACCCTCTCCCCCAACCCCACGCAGCCCCACGGTCGAGATGTCGAGGAGCGTATCCGAGCACTCCACCTCGCTACTCTGCTCGCTACGCGACACCCACTGCCGCAGCGCCCGAGCGAAGTCGTCTACGCTGGCGAAGCGCCCCGCGGGCTCGAGGGCCATGCCCCGCTCCACGATGGCCGCAAGCTCCGGGTCGAGGCTCGGCGCTCGGGCACGCAGCGGAACGAAGCCTTCCAGCGCCACCCGCATCACCAGCTGGCTGAGGTTGCCTCCTGCCCTGGGGAAATGTCCGCAGAGCAAGACATAGAGCGCCACTGCCAGGCCGTGTTGGTCTACGGCAGGCCCAGGCTCGGCCTCACCCCGCGCCTGTTCCGGAGCCATGTACTGCGGAGTCCCCAATAGACTGCTCCGCGCGTCCAGTGTGAGCGCTGTCGCCCCCACCAAGCGCGACACGCCGAAGTCCACGAGCTTTGGCACCGTCCGCACGCTGCCGTCCGGGAGCAGCTCGCGATGCAAGACGACGTTGTCCAGCTTGATGTCCCGATGAATCACTCCCATGGCATGGCCGTAGGCGACCGCATCGAACACGGGCAGCAGGAGGCGCACGGCCTCCGTCCCCTCCAGCGAGCCCCGCTGGACCAAGTGGGATCGCAGATCTTCCCCAGCCAGCCACTCCATCACCATGAAGGGTACGCCGCGGTGCTCGCCAGCGTCATAGACCTTGACGATGTTCTCATGGGCGAGGCGCATGGCTATGCGCGCTTCCCTGAGGCAACGCTTCGCCAGGTGGGCGTTGGCGCGTAGATTTGGCAGCGCGGTCTTGAACGCAACCACCCGGCCACTGGTCAGCTCCTGCGCCTGGAAGACTTCGGCGGTCCCGCCAGCGGCGACCCGGCTCAGGATGCGGTACCCGCCCACGATCTGACCGGGCCCCAAGGGATCGAGGGCGCTGAGTCCCTGGATCCGCCGATCGTTGTCCGGCGTTTGCCAGTGCCCGTGGGGTGAGTTCACGAGACGCCCGGGTGCAACGGGTGTGCCGTGAGCCTCGCCCACCGCTCGCGTTTGCCCGGTCTCCCCCAACCGATCCCGATGGACGACGGGAATGAGTGCTCCAAGTAGGCTGCTTCGTTTGAGTTTGTTGCTGCCGGCGTGCCCCACGCGGCTGCCACGCCCTGATCGAGGCGCCGCGAGTGTCGCCTCCACACGACACCTGCGTTGGCCGGGGCCCACGACATCGACCAGCCACGACATCGACCGGCCACGGCGTCGACTGCCGCGGCGTCGACCGGACGGCCTGCTCTGCGCGCACAGTCGCAGTGGTCTGAGGGCATCCGTCAGTGGGGACATCCGCGCCCCGCTATCATGGGTCACCGCTCGCAGCCGCGAAATCGACGCACCCGGCGCACCGCGAGCACGTGATGCCCTTCCTCTACCTGCACCCCGAGCGCTTCCGCCTGGGCCGCGTCACCTCGGACCAGGACCTGTCGCGGTTTCGCTGGACGGTCGACGAGGCCCCGGACCTGGAGCTGGTTCGAGCCGTCTACGCGGCGCTCTATC
>JAUILJ010000076.1 GCA_030433055.1 Polyangia bacterium | reverse complement strand
GAGAGGTGCTCCTTCTCACCCGCTTGCCCCTTCTCCGGGGCAGCGAGGGTGTGCTCGGACTGAACGCGCTCTTTGCGTTTCAATACCGTACGGATACGTTCGGAGACACCGGACTCCACCCATTCTTCGCCACCCGTCAGGTCGATGGATCCGCTCTTGGTCATCTGCTTGAGGCGTCGATTGCAGATGGCGACCTTGCCGTCGTCACGGATGTACGCGATGCCGATCGGCGCGTCGTCCAGCAGGACGCGGAAACGACGCTCTTCTCGTCGAACATCGTCGAGCAGGCGCCCCACGAGCTGGGAGTTGCCCCAAGCGCGCATGCCCATGAACAGCGCGAGCATTACGCCCAGCCCTACCAGGAAGGGCACCAGCTCGCTGGTCCATTGACGATGGAACGCGAACGCCACCACCGTGATCGCCAGCACGCCAAGCGCCGGGACGACCGCGTCCAGCGTGGGTGAGACGTCCTTGGTGGCGCCCGAGCGCTCCATGTACAGCCAGTCCGCCTCGTAGGCCGCCCAGATCATCAGGCAGAATGTGCCGACCCAGAACACGTCGATGACGTGCCCGGCCTCGTACGTCCGAAGGAGCAGCGAGTGGCCATAGAGAGTGGTCACGAAGGCCAGCAGCGTGGTCGCCATCACTTGAACCGAGAGCACGCGTCGCCGTCGGCCCCAGTTGTGCTGCCACAGCGTGCTGAGACCAAACAGCAACATGGACAGGTGCAGTACGGGGTAGGCGAGAGCGCTGGCCACGTAGAGCCATGACTCGGTGAGCTGGGTCGCCGGGCGATACAGCATCATGCCGCCGACCATCGAGACCACGCTGAACGTCATCCCCAGATCACCCACGTGTTTGAGGGTCAGGGGCACGCTGGGTGCGCTCTGCTTCTGGAACCAGAAGCCCGCGATGAACAGCGGGGCCAGCGCAAAGAAGAAGATGTCCGAAACCGCGGGGAAAGGCGTGATGGTTACGGTGACGAGCTCATAGTAGTCCCAGATGAGCATGCCCAGAAACCACGAGGCGCAGCCCAGGCCAAAACACCACCACGCGCGCTTCTGATGCGGGCGCTGCTGGCGCAACGCAGTGTCGATGCATTTGGCGGCAGCGATCAGGCTGATCAGGGTCCAGCCCAGATCGGCCCACCAGTGCACGGCGGTCGAGTGAGCGCGGAGAATCAGCACCCCGGCCTGAAACAGCACGCTGACGGCGAACAAAAGGCCGACCAGCCGCACGCGGCCAGTGCGCTGGGCTTGGCTCGTCTGGCTCTGCCGCCGTAGCTGCGAGGAGTCGGACGAGCTTGCCTTTCTGGGCTGAGGCGCTTGAGTAGGCATCCTCAGCGACCAGTATCCGCGCAATCGCCGCCCGCACCAAGCACTCGCTGGGGGGCTTGACCCAGGGTGAGCGCAGACTCAGTGGTCCCAGCGGAGGCTCTAGATCCGTAGCCTGCCGACCAGGACACCGACCACCGTTTCCACGCGGAGTATTCGGTGACCAAGAGTCAGCGGAGAAAACCCAGCTTTTGCTAGCAGTTCAAGCTCGAAGGGGATGAAACCACCCTCGGGGCCCACGACCAGCGTGAGGAACTCCTGGCTGGCGCAAGGGCAGCGCGCTTGGGCGACGGGATGCAGAAGCAGACGCTGCCCCGGCGCCCGACTCAACTCATCTTCGACGAATGGGCGGAAGCGCTGCCGTAGCTCGATTCGAGGGAGCAGCGTGTCGCGTGCCTGCTCGAGTCCGAGGATCGCTTGCTCACGCATCCACTCCGGGTCCAGGCGGTGGTTTTGCCAGTAGCTCTTTTCCACACGCGCCGCGTTGACCAGAGTGATCCGCTTGATGCCCAGCGTGGCGGCATCTTTCAGCAGCCGACCCAGGACCTTCGGCCGGGGCAGCGCCAGCACCAGGTGGATCCCCGCGTCCGCAGGAGGTGATGACGTCAGGTGAGCCTGCAGCACGACGCGACCCGGCTCAAGCTCCCGCACGACTCCCCGACCCATCGGCCCGTTCACCACACCGACCCGGAGCTGATCGCCGACTCGGGCTCGATGGACCTGAATCACATGCGCCGCCCGGCGGCCCGATAGCGCAACGCGTTCCGACGCCGGATCGAACTCGTCTGGCTGAATCAAGATCAGGTTCACGCTTCGCTCGCTGGAAGATCGCACCATCGCGGAATGACGCGCTTCGTCAACCGCTAGTAGCGCTTCGCCGTACGCCTTGTCGGTCACGAGGTCGAAACGACCTCCAAACAAAGCCAAACATCCGTTAGGCTATCGGCTGTGATGATTCCTCGACTTCGACGCTTGCTTACCCCGTTGGTCCTCAGCCTGTTCGCCGCCTCCGCGTTCTTCGCCTGCGGGGGTGATGAAGACTCTGGCACGCAAGGTAGTGGCGGCAGCGCTGGAACGGGTGGGACGGGGGGCGCGGGTGGCACTGCGGGTACCGGCGGCGTCGTCGACCCCGAGGCCCCACCTCTGCTCGGTCAGGATTGTGACCCGATGGTCAGCCACTGCGGGTTCCCGTTCCCGAGCAACGTCTACCTCAAGGATGATCCCGACGGAAAGACTCCTTCAGGGAAGGTCGTGGCGTTCGGGAAGACGACGCTGCCTCGCTTCGCCTTTGGCCCTTCGATCCATCCTCAGCTGTTCGCCCACCTGGACGGTTTTTCCCCGGGGCAAGGGCCGATGACGTACTTCCCCGGAGTCGTAGACGATGGCTTTCCTACGGCCGAGTCCATCGACGACTCGCTGAAGGCGGACTCGCGCACCATCCTGATCGAGGCCGACACCGGGCGGCGCATTCCCCACTGGGTAGACATCGACTACTCCACGAACCTGGATGGCACCGATGGCCTGGACGACGAGCGCGTGTTCATGCTTCGACCCGCAGAGCACCTGAAACACGGGACGCGGTACATCGTCGCGATCCGAGGGCTCAAGAACTACGACGGGCAAGTCATCGAACCGAGTGAAGTGTTCAAAGCGCTGCGCGACGGGACGGACTCTTCGGAGTACTCCGTCAACCAGCGGCGCGATCTGTACGCCGATATCTTCTCCAAGCTCGACGCCGCGGGCGTGGCCAAGGACGATCTTCAGATCGCCTGGGACTACACCACGGCGACCCGTGAGAACACGACGCATCGGCTGGTCGAAATGCGCGACCTAGCGCTCGCTGCGGTGGGGGACGATGGGCCGACGTACACCGTGAAGTCCGTCGAGCCCGACCCGAATCCTCACATCAAGTACCGCGTCACCCTGACCATGCAGCTCCCGCTCTACTTGACCAACGCGAAGCTCTACAACGCCGACGACCCCGACCAGGCAGTGCTGAATGTGGGCGCCGATGGGAAGCTCGCGCAGAACGGCACCATGGACTTCGACGTGCTCGTGCACATCCCGAACTCCGTCGACGGGACCGAGCCGCTCGGGCTGCTGCAGAATGGCCACGGGCTCTTTGGCAGCAAGCACGAAGGGCAGAACGGCTACCTCGCCACCATGGCGGACGACTACAAGTGGCTGGCGTTCAGCGTCGATCTGTACGGCTTCTCCGGCGACGATGTTCCGCTGGCCATCAACGCCCTCGGTGGTGACCCCGATCTGTTCACTTCGTTCATCGCCCGCCAGACCCAGGGCCACGTGAACCAGCTGCTGGCGATGCGCATGATGATGGGGCGCGTCGCGAAGGAAGGCATCACCTACAACGGCGAGACCCTGATCGCGCCGAGCCAGATCGATCCAAGCTTGCGCGCTTACCGTGGCGACAGCCAGGGCGGGATCATGGGGACGGTCTACATGACCATCTCGACCGACGTCACCCGTGGCCTGCTCGGTGAGCCCGGCTTCCCTTACAACTTGCTGTTGAATCGCAGCCAGGACTGGCCGGGGTATGGCTTCGTGTTGAACGCCGCGACCGAGACGGCCCTCGACGTGCAGGTGACGCTGGGTCTGATTCAGATGCTGTGGGATCACACCGAGCCTTCGGGCTACGCCTACTACCTTGCAAACGACCCTCTCCCCAACACGCCGCCCCATCGCGTGCTGATTCACTCCGCGATCGGGGATCACCAGGTGAGCAGCTACGCCGCGCAGCTCCTGGCGCGCACCGTGGGCGCGAAAGAGCTGCTGAGCAACGACGGCAAGGTGCCGCGCCCGGTGTGGGGAGTGGAGACCGCCGCAGGGCCTCTCACCGAGGGCTCCGCGCTGGTGGAGTTCGACTTCAACCTGAAGCCGGAGCCGCTGCGCAACCTGCCGGCGACGGATGGCGAGGACCCCCATGACCGGGTGCGTGTGCTGACTCCAGCGTACGAGATGCAGGATGAGTTCTTCCGCACGGGAACGATCCGAGCGACCTGTGATGGGATCTGCAACTGCGACGGCCCCAACGAAGAAGAGGGCTGCAACTAACCCCGCGGAAAATAAATGACGAAGGCGCGCCGAACGGATCCGGCGCGCCTCTTGCGTCGTTTCCTTGCCTTGGCCTAGAAGGTGCCGCCGAGGCCCGCCACGAGCGCGATGTTGCGGTCGGTGTAGTCCACCGAAGTGTTCCCGGGACCATCTTGAGAACCTGAGAAGCCAAGGTCGAGCACCAGCCCGGTGATGAAGCCGAAGCCGGGACGCGGCGCGATGCTGAACAGGGCCTCCAGAGTGAGTGCGAACTGGTCGAAGTCTGGGTCACTGAAGCTGTAGTAGGTGAAGCCCCCTCGGGGCCAGAACCCAAACACCTCGCTGATCCCGATCATGTAGCCGACCCGAGGCGCCAGGATGAAGCCGCTGGAGTCGTTGTCGTTGCCGTTGATGTTGTCCAGGTCCGCATACCCGAGCGCGCCTCCCACGCTCAGGTTGTCATTGATGAAGTAGTCGAAGGCCAAGCGGGGCGAGTTGAAGGGCGTGGTGCGCCCTCCCGTCCAGCCGAACCCGAAGCCCTTGACGGTGTAATCGTCGAACGGGGCTTCGGGATTGATCTTGTCGGAGCTGAAGCCGAACAGCCGCTCCGCGCTGAACATGATGTTGCCTTCGGCGCCAAAGCCGCCTTCTTCGGCGCTCGCCAGCCCTACTGCGCTCGTCACCACCAAAGCCGCGAGCGCGCTCACAATCCGTCGTTGCATGCGTCGGTAGAACCTCCTCACCCGAAGTGGGTAGGCCCACCATAGCCGCGGACCCGCGCTCCACGGAACCATCCTTGAGGATCCGTCAGTTGGCCCAAACCGTGCAGTGTGAGGCGTTCTGGCCAACGCGTTGGCGATTTCGGGCCCGGGGTTGGGGGTGAGGGCGAGACGTTGCGCCCCTTTGAGCAGTGTGCTTGTCTGCGCGAGCCGATGGACCCACTCACTGTGGGGATGCGCCTTCGATGGTCGAAGGCGGATCAGGGAAGTCTGGTGATCAGCCGTCAGTGGCTGGGAAGCCAGCGCGGAGCCGCCGCCGTAACCTCGTCCGAACTGAGCCACGATCCAAGTCCACTGGGGCGACCTGGGAAGGAGATCGGGGTGAGCGAGGAAGCCGGAAAACCTGCTCTCGGTGCCTCTATCAGAGGCTTGTCCTGCTGCAAGACGCAGCGTGCTGGGTGCGAGCTCACCCGCGGGAGCAATCGAGCATGCGGAAAGTCGTTGTCCGTTCGCGCCACTGGCGCGGCGACGTTGGATCGAGCCCTTCAGCGCGAGGCAAGCTTCGCCTCGGGCCGAGCGTGAACTGGGTGATCGTGGGGGTGGCGCTGTCCACGCTGGGATGTAGCTGGGCAGCCACGGATCAGCGATTCGTTGGAGCTGGCGGCGATAGCGCAGGTGGCAGTAGCGCTGGTGGCAGCAGCGCCGCGGGGACGGGTGGAACAAATCCCGGAGGAAATTCTGCTGGCGGTGCCGCTGGTGCCGGGGCCGGTGGAGCGATGGCGGGCGCCGCTGGCTCAGCGGGGATGGCAGCGGCAGGCGGGGCTGGAGGGTCCGCTGGCGCTTGCGCGAGTGCGTCCCCGTTCGCTATCCGCGCTGTGGACCACCAGTTTGGTTCAGGGCAGACGTTTGGCCAACAAGACTTCCCTGGCAACGTGCTGGGGCCGCCTCGCGGCGGAGGCTGCTGCGGTGGCTCCCTCGACGTCGTTTCCTTGGGGATCGGTGGCTGGGTGGTGCTCGAGTTGGGAGACACCGTGGTTGACGGCCCCGGTGTGGACTTGTTGGTGTTCGAGAACGCATTCGAGTACGGAGCGGGAAGTATCTACGCTGAGCCGGGGACGGTGGCGGTGAGCGACGACGGGGAGCACTGGTACGAGTTCGCGTGCGACGCTGGGGATGCTCCCTGGGGTCAGTGCGCGGGCACACAGCCCGTGTTTGCGAACGCTGACGAGAACGACATCGACCCAACGGACCCCGCCGTGGCAGGCGGCAATGGCTACGACCTGGCTGACGTGGGCCTGTCGAAGGCGCGCTACGTGCGCGTCACGGATCGCGCCGACCTGACGAGCAGCGTCTTCGATCTAGACGCGGTCGCGGTGGTCCACGGTGAGTGCGAGTGAGCGTGTCGTAGGGCTGCCTACACGCGTCGCTTCTCCCACTCCCATATAGAAAAACGCCCGGCAAGCGACCCGATCTGGACACCTTCCTCGGTGCGAGTCGGGCTCAGATTTGCACGTGTTATCCTGCCCTTCACTGGGAAGGGATGAGCATGCGACCACTACGTTGGCTGGCGATCCCCCTGCTGCTAGGCGCGTCCTGCGCGGGGTGGAGCTGCCAGGGGCAAATCGGGAATCCGGGCGGAACTAGCGCCGCCACGGGAGCAGGTGGCGACGACGGCCTGCCGAGCTCCGCTCCTGTGTCGTTTACCTGCGACGAAGCGAAGGTGCCCGACGCCGTACCGCTGCGCAGGTTGTCCAACGTTCAACTGCGCAACACGGTGCGGGACCTGCTGGAACGCTCGCTGCCTGGCGACGCGGATACCATCTACGCGAGCGTGGGGTCGACCCTGGATGGCTTCCCCGAGGATACACGGAAGGGCCCGGAGGAGCACTGGGGTGGTTTCACCCGGGTCGATCAGCGAGTGACACAAGAACACGTCGATCGTGACTACGACCTAGCCGTTGCGCTTGGAAAGGCGCTCACAGCAGATGACGCGAGGCTCGCTCAAGTCGCTCAGGACTGCGCGACGGATGGCGACGCCAGTAACGACGATGCGTGCCTGGATGCCTTCGTGAAGAGCTTTGGGGAGCGCGTGCTGCGAAAGGAGCTCTCCGCCGAAGACGTGGAGTTCTACAAGCGGCCTGCAGGGAGCGCGCCGTTCGAGCGCGCCGACTGGGCCGACGTGATCGCCTTGCTGGTCGCCTCCCCCAATTTTTTCTACATGGTCGAGCACGGCGCCGAAGAGCCCGTGGCTGGGCAGGCGGAGCTGTACCCGGTGTCTCCCTACGAGCTCGCCTCGCGCCTCTCGTATCACTTCTGGCAGACCATGCCCGACGACACGCTGCTCGGGCACGCCAAAGACGGCAGCTTGCTCGATCCCAAGGTCTACGAGGCAGAAGTCGATCGCCTGTTCAACGACCCGCGTACCCGCCAGACGATCCGCCAGTTCTACGCCGAGTGGTTCCGCAGGGCAGATCTGGCGCAGCTGAACACGCTGGTGGGGACGGCCGCCTACGATGAGCTGCGAGGCGACCTCGAGCCATCACCAAACCTGCGCGAAGCCATGTACGACGAAGTGACCGACATGGCGCTCTACTACACCCTGGACACACCGGGACACGTGGAGGACTTCTACCGTAGCAAGAAGGCCTTCCCGCGTTCTCAGGAGCTGGCCGACCTCTACCATGTTCCCGTGTGGGATGGCTCCAGCGAGCCGCCAGACTTCAGCGAGCCGGAGCGCCAGGGGCTCTTGACCCGGGCGGCGATGGTGGCGACCGGTGCAGCCAACACGCGACCGATCATGAAGGGCGTGTTCATTCGGCGGGCACTGCTGTGTGACACGCTTCCCCCGCCACCTGCGAACGTGATGGCGACGACGCCGGAGCCGGCGACCGACGCGACCTCTCGCGAAGTCGTGGAGAACCTCACCGGCACGGGCATCTGCCCGGATTGTCACGGCAAGGCCATCAACCCATTGGGATTTGCCACGGAGAATTTCGATGCGCTGGGCCGACCCCGCGACGTGGAGAAGCTCATCGACTTAGTCACCGGCGAAGTCCACGGCGAGGCCCCGGTGGATACCGAGGTCATCGCCAGGGTCAATCCGGACGACGAAGTCGTGGTCAAGGACGGGATCGAGCTTCAGGAGCGGATGATCGAAAGTGGAAAGGTGCAGGCGTGCTTCGCCCGCGCGTACTTCCGCTTCACCTTCGGCCGCACCGAGCACGTGGGTAAGGATGCTTGTGTACTCGACGTAATGCACGAGCCGCTCAAGGCGGGACAGCCCATCAAAGAGACGTTGCGAGCCGTTGCCATCTCCGACGCCTTCCTGCAGCGCAACTTTGGAGAGAAGTGAGATGAAGGTTACCAGGCGACACGTCTTGCGCGGTATCGGCGGCTTTACGCTGGCCCTGCCGTTTCTGCCCTCGCTGCTGACCGGGAGCGAAGCCAAGGCTGCTCCAATGGGACCCATCCGTCGATTCATCGGGATGCGTATGGATCACGGCGGGCTGGGCAGCGCGAACATGTATCCAGACGATAGCTTGCTCACCGAGCAAATGGACTACGCGGGACACACGATTCGCCGTGGGGACCTTGCCCTTGGGGATGTGAGCGGCACCGCGCGGTTGTCCAACGTGCTGAGCGCAGCTGGTGACAAATGGACGGCCGCGCTCGCGGGCAAGATGAACCTGTTGCGTGGTCTCGATCTGCCGTTTTACATCGCGCATCATCGCGGCGGTACCCTGGGGAACTACGGTGATAGCGACGACCAGCAGCGTGAGTACATCCCTACCTGCGATCAGGTGCTCGCCTGGTCTGACAAGTTCTACGGGGACCTGAGCACGATCCTTCAGCGGAGCGTGGTGATTGGCAGCGACAGCATGTCTTGGGGGCACACCGTGCCAAGCGATCCGAACTCTCCAGTGGAGCCGCTCCACGCGGAGAACAGCTCACTGAGCTTGTTCGACCAGCTGTATCGCGATCCGGGCAACCAGATGGAGCAGCGCAAGCCGATCGTCGATTTGGTGCTGGAGGACTACAAGCGGCTGCGAGACGGCAATCGCCGCCTATCCAGCCTGGATCGTCAGCGCCTGGACGCGCACATCGCGAAGCTAGACGAGATCCAGCGTCGGTTGGGGGTGAGCCTGTCGTGTGATGGTGTGACGCGGCCAACGGAAGACAGCGCGGATCTCCAGCGTGACAACTTCCTGCACAACGTACCCAAGCACATCCAGTTCTGGAGCCTGATGAACGACGTGATCGTGGCCGCGCTCAGCTGCGATACCACGCGTATCATTACCCTGCGCACGGGCGACATGTGGGGTGAGGGAGGAGCGACCGGGTGGTTTCACGAGACGCCGCTCGAGTGGCACCAAGAGGTGGCACACAAGTGGTACCAAGGAGACCGTCAACAGATCCTTGCGGAATCAAACCAGCGCTTCTTCGAGCACCTGTTCATCGATCTCGTGAGCAAGCTGGATGGCGTCCAAGAGGCGGACGGCAGCACGCTGCTGGACAGCTGCCTGGCTTTCTGGACTCAGGAGTCTGGCGTCCACACTCACGACCCCATCGATTTTCCCATCATCACCGCGGGCGGCGCGGCTGGATGGCTCAAGACCGGGCAGTACATTGACTACCGCAACCGCGGAGTGGTGGCCCACAACGGCCAAGACGCGAACGACAGCGGCGAAGTCACCCACGTGGGGCTCTTGTACAACCAGTTCCTGGGCACGGTGATGCAGGCCATGGGCCTGAGCCCCGCGGACTACGAGGTCGAGTCCGGAGGTGGCTACGGCTACCACTGGGAGGAGACTCGGGATTGGTACGCCGGCTACCAAAAGTACCCGAGCAGCGTGACTTCGGTGCGTGGACAGGTGTTGCCGTTCCTCAAGGCGTGATCACTCCCAGAGCCGTCGAGTTGATCAACGCGCAATCCGCGAGATTGTGGCTGGGGGCAGCACAGCGACCGGGACCGTGGTCCCTTGGACCGACGTGAATCCAGGGCACAGGGGCTGAGACTGAGCGGCACTCCCGGGTGATGATGGGACCATGACCGTCGTGTCTCACCCCCAAAAGCCCGAGGAAAATGGGGGCGGGCGGGGCACCTGAGGTTGGCATAGCGGTTGCTGTTTGGTGGGTATGCTTACGCTTCGCTCCCTCATTCCAGCTGCCGTGCTGGCTACGAGTTTCGCTCTCCCCGTCTCCGCCCAGGCGGCTGTCCCCAGCTGGGAGGAGCTGGAACGGCCATTTTCCGCGCGGTTAAATGAGATCGCGGACCATCCCGAGTCAGAGCAAGGGGATCGTTCACTGCGAGACCCGCGCTGTAGGAACGGCGTCGCGTGTAGCGGAGACGTGCGCGTGCAAGGGGAGCTCGGGGTTGGTGGAGACCTGTTGGCGCTGGGGCCCGCCAAGGGACTTCAGCTCACCGGCCGCTACGGATGGCTCCAGCTGGGACTCGGCTACGAGCACGTGGATGACTTCTTGGACCGGGCGAGCACCGAGTCATTCAGCGGGCACGCCGAGCTGGCCTGGCAGTCCACGTTCGGGCTGCGGCTCGAGGCCGGGCTGGTGGCGGGCTGGGCGACGACTCGAGTCGAGGTCGAGGACGCCTGGGGCGACGCGGACCGATTGTTCGTCGGCACGCGCGGCGCCATCGGTTACGAGTTCGCCACCTCCAGCACCAACCACCTGCTCGTGGGGCTTGCCGTGACCGCCGGAAGCAACGTCTTGCCCGGGGCGTCGAACTCGCTGCTGGGCAAGGCGATGACCCCTCGGGGCAGCGCGATGCTCACCTTGGGCTACGCCTTGGACATCTGAGCCGGGACAACCATTGGCTACAGCGTGCAGTTTGCGCGGGGTTGGGGCAGCGACTAGCCTTGAGCCGTGAGTGGACGTCTGAAGCGCAAGCCGTCTCGCTTCGTCAAGCGCGGCGGAGCGCTGCTCGGAGTTGCGATGGCGCTCCTGGTGGGCGGTCGGGCGGCCGCCGATGGCCCGGTGCTGCACGAGTACTTCGAGCCCGACCCGAAGGAAGACGTCATGCTCCAGGCGACCGCGATGGGCAGCGATCTGCCGGCGGCCATCGATACGCCCAGCGGAGTGGTGCGGGCGCCGGACATCTCACGCATGCCTTCCCAGATGGAAAAGGCATACGGTGGGAGCTCGACCCCCGAGAGCGTGGACGCCAGCTACCGGATCGACTCCGACACCACTCGCCCCGATGTCGTTAGCTACGATGATCCATTCACGCCCGCGGTGACGCCGTTCAAGCGCCTCTACGCCTACGACGCCGTGAGCGACTCCCTGGAGCTCGTGGTCGAGGACAAGTCGCTCAGCAAGCTTGCCATGGGGGGAGTGGTCCAGGTCACCGACGATCAGTTCTTCGCCGACATGACCGTGGACCTCGAAGCTGACGTGCCGGTTCGAGTGCCCTCGCCGGGGCCGATGGCCAAGCTGCTCAAGGCCCGGTCTCAGCCCGAGGTGCGCTTCGAGATGCTGCGGGACAGCGCTGACAACTGGTTTATCCGTGCGGAACAAAGGGCGCGGGTGCGCCTCGTGATGCAGATCGCGGTGCCGCGAGACGCGTTCGGCGGCAGGTACGCAGACGTGAGCTTTGCGTCGCTCAAGCCGCGCCTGCCCTCGCTGCCGAGGAGTGTCCGTGACGATGCGTTGGACGTCGCGCGGCAGGTCGGGATCACTGCCGGGCAGACCCCCCGAAGCGTGGTGCAGTCGCTGGTCTCCTACTTCCGCGGCTTCGCGCCTAGCGGAGAGCGACCAAAGGCTGGCGGCGCGGCGCTGTACAAGGAACTCGCGCTATCCAAGAAGGGCGTCTGCCGCCACCGCGCCTACGCGTTCGTGATCACCGCTCTGGCCGTTGGCGTGCCGGCGCGCATGATTCGCAACGAGGCTCACGCCTGGGTGGAAGTCTGGGACGGGCAAATTTGGCATCGCGTTGATTTGGGGGGAGCGGCGGGGCGCATGGAACTCGAGCAGGATCAGTCGCGGCCGGCGCATGTCCCGCCCAACGATCCGTACTCCTGGCCCGAGGGCAGTGAATCGGGAACTGAGATGGCTGATGAGGCGCGCAGCTCCGGCCAGCAACCCGGGGGGAATGGCAACGGCGCCTCGGGGGGAGAGACGGGAGATGCTGGACCTGGACAGAGTCCATCGAATCCGGACGGAAATGCATCGAGCGGTGGTGCTGCGTCACCGCTCTCGATGTTGACCCAGGATGGTGGCGTGCCCCGCGACGACGAGGACAAGCGGCCAACTCCAGACATGAGCCTCAAGCTGGGGCAGCCAGACGTGCGCCGCGGCCACGCTCTGCGCGTGATGGGCCAGGTCAGCTCGGACAGCCAGAGCTGCGGCGGCGTGCGCGTGGACGTTGGCCTGAAGAGCAGCAGCGGCGAGATCTACCTGCTCCAGTCGATCGCGACCGACCCAGAGGGCCGCTTTGACGACTCTGTGATGGTGCCGTTCCATCTGAGCGTGGGTGAGTACGAAGTCATCGTCAGCACGCCTGGCAATGAGCGCTGCGGGGCTGCTCTCAGTCGATGAGCGCGGCGGCTCCCACGACCCTCCGGGTTCGGGCTTGAAAGGGGATTCGCTAGCTAAGGCATTGGGGTGGCGGCTGGCGAGTCGCGGCTTTTGCTTGGAGCGCTGGATACCGGACGGTTTCACCTTCTGACGAAGAGCTTCGTGAGGGCCCGCCGCATGATCGGCCTAGATTGGTTACGCTCACCCACTCTGCGCCCGAACCCTGTGGGCCGTTCCGCCGCCTCCACAACTCCCTCGTTTGCTTCCCTGGGTAAGGTCGCTGTGAGTCTCAATAAGACTGAGCCGTCCGTTGCCTCGCGGCATTACAAGGCTCGGCTCGGGGCTTCGCCCCATTGCCTTGGGGTGGACTCACGGCGGTGGGAGACTGGTCGGCGGTTGAGGTCTTGCCGGTTTGTGCACGAGTCTCGGCTCGGGGCTTCGCCCCATTGCCTGATTGAGTGCTGGTAGTCTCGGCTCGGGGCTTTGCCCCATTGCCTCATTGAGTCTTGGTAGTCTCGGCTCGGGGCTTTGCCCCATGGCCTGATTGAGTGTTGGTAGTCTCGGCTCGGGGCTTTGCCCCATTGCCTCATTGAGTCTCGGCTCGGGGCTTCGCCCCATTGCCTCATGGAGTCTTGGGAGTCTCGGCTCGGGGCTTTGCCCCATTGCCTCATGTAGTCTCGGCTCGGGGCTTTGCCCCATTGCCTCATTGAGTGCTGGTAGTCTCGGCTCGGGGCTTCGCCCCATTGCCTGATTGAGCTTCGGCTTGGGGCTGGGCACGGAGGTTGCTTGGGGAAGGCTATGGCTCGACATTCCCGCTCCAAGGCGTCGCGCGTACGTGCGCCGTTCGTGATCACTGCCAGTTTGGCGTTGCTGGCTCCGGCGTGCGGCGGATCGGCGAGCGGAGGCGACCGGGGATCCGGTGGATCTGGGGGAGCGGGCGGCAGCAGTGGGTCAGGCGGCAGCGGTGGCTCACAGCAAGGCTGCCCGACCGCAGCGCCCGACGATGGCACAAGTTGTGCCGTCTCCGGGAAGGAGTGTTACTACGACCGCTGCTCCAGCCAGGGGTTGGGCGATCTGGTCGCGACCTGCGGCGGAGGCACGTGGGACGTCCGAGAAGGCGGTACCTGCAATCCCCCGCCGCCTGCCGAGTGCCCCACCAGCGAGCCCACGACCGGCACCTACTGCGAAGTTCCTGCGGACCAATACTGCAGCTACGCGACGAGCGATTGTTGCCCTGACGTCGAGGCGCGCTGCCTCGACAACGAGTGGGAGGTGCTCGTCTCGAGCTGCAATCCACCGCCTCCTCCGCCTTGCCCGGAGGAAATGCCGATGGATGGCGCTTCCTGCGAGCCAGAGGACACGTGCGGGTACACCGTCCAGACGTGTTCGTACGGCACTTGCTCCGAAGGCAGCCCCGACGCGTTCACGGCGTTCTGCGACGGGACGAGCTGGTCGGTTCAGCGCTGTCAGGGCGTCTGAAGCTGCCGATTCGCCCTGAAGGCTATCCTTCGCGCCCGCTTCGCGTTAACGGCGGGGTATGTCTGCTACAGCAGAGCCTGTTGAGACTCGGGTAGAGAGCGACACCGAGCTGGAGTTTCCGCCGCTCGATCTGGTTGCGCCTCAGCTCACGATTCGGGCGGTCCTGACGGGGATGGTGCTTGGGGGAGTGCTCTCCTTCTGCAACATCTACAGCGGGCTGAAGATTGGCTGGAGCTTCAACATGTCGGTCACCGCCGCGCTGTTGTCATTCGGCTTCTGGCAGGGACTGCATGCGCTGTTCAAGACGCGCCCGTGGGGGCTGTTGGAGAACAACATCAACCAGACGGCGGCGTCGGCTGCGGCTTCGATCGCCTCTGCTGGTCTGGTCGCGGCGATCCCCGCGCTGACGTTGATCAACGGCTATCAGTGGACCTACTGGGTGCTGGTGATCTGGACCTTCGCCGTGAGTGTCCTTGGGGTCACCGTGGCGATCGGGTTGCGGCGCCAGTTTCTGTTGGTCGACCGGCTACCGTTTCCGTTCGGCATCGCTACCGCGGGTACGGTCAAGGAGATGTACGCCAAGGGGCGCGAGGCTGTTGCGCGAGTGCTCGCGCTGATCAGCGCGGGGCTCATCGCGGCTGGTTGGAAGCTCGTGGTGCAGTTCGCCAGTATCCCGAAGCTTGCCTTCCCCGGCTCCTTCACGGCAAAGGGGGCGCTTGCCAAGGGTGGGGCGAGCAAGCTCTCGCTCTACAATCTGGGCTTTGCGCTGGATCCTTCGCTGCTGCTGTTTGCCATGGGCGGCATCATGGGTTTCCGCGCGGGAGTGTCTGTGCTGCTCGGCGCGCTGGTGGCCTGGGGCGTGTTAGGACCGTACGCGCTCGAACAGGGGTGGGCTGAAGCGGGCAAGGCGGGGGCGACGTGGTTTGGCAGCGTCAACAAGTGGATGTTGTGGCCCGGCGTCGCCATGATGGTGACTTGCTCGCTGACCTCTTTCGCTTTTTCTTGGCGCACGGTC
>JAUILJ010000075.1 GCA_030433055.1 Polyangia bacterium | reverse complement strand
CGCTCCGGCTCCACCGAGATGATGTGGCTTGGCCTGGCGTCGCTACGCTACGCGTTCTAGCCGAGGGGCGGTGAGCACAGCACGGCGGTGCCCCCTTCGGTTGGGGGTGAGACGCGCCAGGTGCCCAACCAACCCGGCTCAATCCACCGCAGCCCCCCGCTGTCGGGCGCTGAGTGCGGCATCGTCGTAGAGCCAAACCAACTTCGCACGGTCACCTCCCGCCTCGATGTCCCCCAACTCCAGGCGCTGGGGCCCGCCGCTCGCCGCACAGCTCTGCAGCAGGTGCAGACTCTCAGCCAGCTGCTCCCGCCGCAGCTCCAGGCGCACCAAGATCCCGTGCTCAGCGACCTGAACGGCTTCGCCCGCCTCGCGCACTTCGAGGGTACGCGGAACGGAGCTGGCTCCGCTCATGGGTTCCGTCACGCGCCGCTCGAACAAGAGCTCCGTCGCTCCACGGTCCCCCGAGAGTGCGCGCTCCACCGCCGTGATCAATGCGCCGACAGACTCTGCATCGAATCCCAGGCAGACCTCTCCCCCAACCGGCCGCTGCAGCAAGATCATCGCGCAAGGATAGCAACAATCCCTCCAGAGGCATACGCCGCGGCGCGCTTTCAGACCCACTGGACGAACGTTGCCGTGAGGATTTGAGCGAGTGCGCGCTCCCCAGGACGCAGAGCGGTGATCACCAACGCCACACTTGCCACACCCCATCGCGTCCACGCGGTAACGCCCAACGGCTCAGGCAACCCCTAGGGGTGACCGAGCTCTGCCGACACCCACGCAGCGGCTGCAGAGGGCTGCTCGAGCGTGAGGCGTTGCGAGGGCAAGACTCCAGTGCGCAGCCCCGCCATGGACTCCAACATCAAACGCCGAAAGGCTGGGAATCGCGTCACCAGTGGCATTGCGAGATCACGCAGTGCGCCCAGTGCCCCGTAGCTCGACTGGAAGAACGGTGTGAGGAAACGCGTCGCCCACTGGTAGTAGCCGAGGTGCGCCGCGCGTCGCGCGGCGAAGTCCTGCAGCCGCATCTGCAGTGGCTGCTCAGTGTCCAGGCTCTGCGCGAGCACCCACGCATCCATCAAGGCAAGGTTGGCGCCCTGCCCGAGCTGTGGACTCATCGCGTGAGCTGCGTCTCCCAGGAACACCAGCGAGGGCCCATCGAGGCGCGCCATGCTGACGTCGGCGTAGGTCGTGAAAACGAAGTCGTCGAGGCTCGTCAGCCTCCCTACCAGCGGATCACTGTCAGGAGCCAGGCGCAACACCTCGGCGCGCCACGGTTCGATACCTGCGTCGCGCCAGGCGTCCGCCGCGTCTCTCGCCAGACTCCAGAACACGCTGAGCAGCGGTGTTCGATTCCCCATGGCAATTGGACCGAGCCCAGTGGGAAGGAACCCGAGCATGCGCCGCGTACCTCGGACGCGTTGGCGGAGCGCGCCGCTGAACAAACCACCCGGGTCGGGGATCACTGCCCACGCTGCCCCCCAGGGGTACTCCCTCACGTGGCGCGCGGGAGCCGGGGCAATGTCCAGATCGGAGTGGGCGCCGCCCGCGACGACCAGCAACTCGTGCTCACCGACCGGCGCTCCGGCGGCGTCCCAGAGCCGCCAGCCCCCCGCGGCGCTGTTACGCGGGCGACCTCGCACGACCTCACTCCCGCACAGCAGCTCGATCGCCTCACTCCGGACCGCGCCGAGCAATGCCTCGTAGAGCGCGCCGCGGTGCATACCCTGCGCGAACGACAGCTCACCGAGCCCCGCGTACTCGAGGGTCATCACCTCACGCCTCTTTTCCTTGTGGATTTCTAGTTGACGAACGAGCGCGCCGCGGTCCAGCACTGGAGCGAGCAAGCCCAGCGCTTCGAGCACGCACATGCCAGTCGGCTGCAGCAAGATCCCGGCGCCGACCGGCCCGGGCTCCGGGACTCGCTCGTACAGCGTCACGGCGTGGCCGGACCGAGCCAAGAACAGCGCGAGCGCCGTCCCTGCGTAGCCTGCTCCGATGATGCCGACGTCCACTCGCCCGCCAGCATGGGGTAGCTACCAGGCTGCGGCTACTCGTTCACGCGCCGACGGGCGATTTATTGCGCCGGGAGCCGGCCGGTGACCACGAAGTGGCGATCGCTGGTCGGACGAACCTCGAGCGCCGAAAGCCCCGCGTGAGACAGCTGCTCCCCGACCTCCTCCAGGCTGAACGCCGCCCGGAGCGAGGCCTCGAAATCCCGCTGCAGCACCTCCGGAGCGTCTCCCGCGTAGAGCCCCACGAGCCGTTCGACTTCCGCTGACGACCCTGGGCGCACCAGATCCATCACGATCACGCGAGCACCTGGCCGGCCCAGCTTGCGCACGCAATCCCACATGACCCGAGGCTCATGCAGGTGGTGAAGCAAGCTGTTGCTCATCACCACGTCGTAGGCGTGTGACGCGAGCGGCAAGTCGGGGAGCAAGCCACGAGTCAATGAAACCCGATCAACCAAGCCGTGACGTTCCACCAGCCTGCGGCCGTGCGCGAGCATCGCCTCAGCCCCATCCACGCCGTCAATTTTCCACGCAGTAAATCGCAATGCGAGACGCACCGGAATATCCGCGGGGCCGCACCCGAGGTCGACGACTCGCGCGGTCTCTTCCTGGACGACGTCCGCCACCAGGTCGGCGAAGGCGGCGTTCGGCTCCGAAAAGTCGGCCTGAGCGTACGCCTGGGCCTGCTCGGCTTCGTCCATCAGCTCCGGTTCTACTACCCGCTCCATCGGCAGATCCTCACACCGAGCCCCGCCAGACGCAAGGCGACGCTGCCTTGCGGTGCGCGCCTCGTCGAGGCAAGAGCCTACGTTGCGCTCGCCGTCGCGATACGCTGCCAGAGTTCTTCGGGCCGTAGAAAGCGCAACGCCTGCTGGCTCACGGCTGCCTCTTCGAGCTCGTGGATCACGTCAGCTATCACCTGGTTCGCCGGCGCGGAGAGGCCAGCGCTCTTCGCGCGGTCCACCACCTCTCCGTTCAGATCGTCTATTTCCGTACGGCGCCCGCGTTCGAGATCCTGGAGCGTACTGGATTTGGCGCGGGGATCGATGGTGACCAGGGGCTTGGCGATACGCAGGAAGATCGAGTTGGGCAGCGGCAGTGCCTTGACGATGATGGCAGGGGGGAGCGCCACGACCTTCGCCGGCCGCAGGCCCGTGCGTCGGAAGATGTCGAGCCCCTCGGACACGCACGCCGCGAAACAGCGACGAATGTCTCGGTTGGACACAGCGTCCTTGATCGTCATCCCGACGGCCGCAGAGACGCCGTTGTTGAGGTTGACCAGCAGCTTGCCAGCCTGGACGTTTCCGATGTCGTGGTGCAGCTCGAGCGGGAGGCCTCCGCGACCGAAACATGCCTCCAGGCGCTCGAGAACGAACAGCCCAGAGCCCAGCACGCGCCCCGCGCTGAGCGGGCCGCTCGTTGCCTGACGGAAATGACGGTCAGCTTCGATCACTACGTTGAAGGAGACCATCGCTGGCACCACGGTTTGCGCTCGAAGCACCTGCCGGAGGCGCTCGGCGTTGCGCATGCCGTTCTGGAAGCTCACGACCAGAGTGCCGGGCGCGAGCACTCGCTTCAGCTCTTCTGCCGCTCCCGTGGTCTGTGCGCTCTTCACGGTGACGAGGCACACATCCACCTCCGACAGCGCGCCCGGATCCGTGACGACGCGCACAGTCGGCGAGTAGCGCTCCCCGGCGAGGTCGAACGCCGCCAGATCGTCGGCTACATCGGCCAGCCACTTCCGGCCGTGCAGCACGACATCAGCACCCCCTGCTGCCAGGCGCAGTCCAAGGTAGCCGCCGATGGCGCCCGCGCCGAACACCCCCACCCTGAGTCGTCGCTGAGTCATGCGCGAGCGCTGCAGGGGTTGGAGGAGTCACAGCGGAACGACGACGTGCCCATCGGCGGTATCCTAGTGCCCAAGGGGCGAAGCGAAACCCAAAGCGGGTAAATCGAGCGCTTTCTCCCGGCAGAGATCTCCCGACGGCCGAGGGAGCACGGGAGCATATGTTACAGTCGCGTCCGTGGCTGAGCTTGAAGTGCTGGCGTGCCCACGCTGCGGCGCGGACGCCTCCGGAGCGGGAACCTGTCAGTATTGCGGCGCGACCCTGGTGGTGAAGGGCAGCGTAGACTCTCCCGATGCGTGGGTTGAGAGGGCTATCGAAGCTCACGCGACGGGACGCGGCAACGGAGCAGAGCGCCTGTTGGTAGACGTCGGGGGTCTGACCTACACCGAAGCCAATCGCTTCGTGAGAGACGGTCGCTTACCTTCGCTGCAGGAAGACTGGATCCGTACGGCGCAGCGTGATCTCGACGCGGGGAAGAAGATTCACGCCTTGAAGGCGCTGCGCCAGCACCTGCACATCGGCATGGGCGACGCCAAGCAGCTGATCGAGAGCGGAGCCCTCCACGAAGCGGACTTCGTCCAGCGCGCACGCGCCATGGTGCTCAAGAGCGCCAAGGACGCGCCAGAAGCCTGATCCTCCCGGACGGACCGGGCCCGCCGGCACACGGAGTCTGCTGCTCCAAACTCGCCTTCGAAGCCGCGGGTGAACGGGCGCCCTGCGAGCCCTGGCTGGCTGCGCCAAATCGACACGACCGACCTCACTCCGCTGCCAGCTTGACCGGCGTTGGCATGGCGAGAGCGCCACGAACACCGCGCGGAACCAAGTTCCCGGGCGATTTCGGTCTGGCACATGGGTTGCTACTGGCGCTGCCATGCAAGGCACGATCAGCACACCGACGAGCGTCACCCCAGACCCCTTCATTCGCCGACCCAGGCGGCTTCCCTGGCTGGCCGCGATAGGGCTCAGCTTGGCGCTGACGACCCCCGCGTACGCGACGGACAGCGCTCATGGTCGCAAGCACGTGAAGCTCGAGCTCAAGGCGCGCAAGCAACGCGCCGCCCACGCCAAGTCGGCAGGACCGCTCGAGCGGCTGCGAAGCGCAGGCCCTGCGCTCCTTCGTCTCGAGATCGTGGACCGCCAAGGGTCGAGCACGAAGCGTCTTCAGCTCGAGCTGCTCGTGAACAAGGAGCGCAACGCCAGGCTCGAGACTCAAGTCGACCGCGACCAGTACGAACTCAATGTGAGTCCCGCCGCTACCCCAGGCCTTCTACGCATCGAGGTGCGGAGGAGAGGCGCAGAGAGCTTCCAGGTATCGACCCTCGTCGACCCTCAGCGTCCATCCCTCTTGAGCCGCGTGGGCTCGGGCACTAGCCACACGGAGATCCGCTTGATCGGCGTACGCTCTGTGTCGCGCGCCAGGCGCCCGAAACCCTGAGCGCCCACCTCCGGCCGTGCGCGGCCCTACGAGCGTTCAGTCGGGACCGGCTAAGCGCTCGGGAGCACGCGGCTCACGACGTACTTCAGGTAGCGCCCTTCGATGTGGCTGGCCATCACGGGGTGGTCCACGGCGTGGCCGGCCTCGTGAATCATCTGCAGCCGCAGCTTCGCCCGACCGGCCGCCTCGCCGAGCACACCACGAAAAGCCTCGGGGCTGACCTGACTCGTGCAGCTAGCCGATGCGAACAGGCCTCCGGGCTCGACGACCTTCAGGGCCAGGCGGTTCACGCGCTCATACGCCCTGAGCGCCTTGCGAAGCTGGTCCCGGCTCTTCGCGAAAGACGGAGGATCGCAAATGACTAGCCCGAAGCGCTGACCCTTGGATGCCGCCCGCTCCAGGTACTCGAACACGTCCTGGGCAACGAACTCATGATTTTCCGCAGAGAAACCATTCAACTCGAACGAAGCGCGCGCGTCATCGAGGGCGCCACGGCTCACGTCGACGCTCGTCACCGTGGTCGCGCCCCCGCGCACGGCGTACAAGGAGAAGCCTCCGGTGTACGAGAACAGGTTGAGCACGCGCTTGCCGCCCGAGAGGCTCTCCACGTGAGCACGATTCTCCCGCTGATCGAGGAACAAGCCGCTCTTCTGTCCGGCCCCGATGGCGACCTGGAAGCGCAGCCCGTTCTCCAGTACTTCAACCCGGTCTGGTGGGAGCTCGCCGCTGAGCAACGCGAGCTCGCTTCCGCGCTTCTGGATCGTACCTCGAGCAGGTAGCACTCGATCGAGCGCAGGCACGAGCCAGGGCAACAAGCGCGAGACACTCGGCGCGTATGTCAGCACGACGTTGTAGTCACCATAGCGGTCGACTACCAGGCCGGGCAGTCCGTCGCCCTCACCGAAGAGCCAGCGGTAGGCGTTGGTGCCCTCACCGAGCAGCGCTTGACGCAGCTCATGAGCCTGCGCGACACGCTCGCCTAGCCACTGTTCGTCAGGCACGCGCTTGCGAGAGTACATGCGCAGGGCGATGGGCCCTTCGTTGTCCCACAGCGCGAAGCCCTTGAAGCGTTCGCACTCGACCTCGACCCACGCGCCCGTTGCCGCACGAAAACCCCGTTGTACGTGATCACGATACACCCAGGGGTGCCCCGCGAGCAGCGCGTGCTCCAGCTTCCCTGGCAGCTTCAGCCGAGCCATGGCCATGGGCGGGGTTGTAGCCTATTTGATTCCGGCGAGCCGCTTTTCAGCACCTGCCCGGGCGGGGTGCTTCTTTGGCGACTTCGAGAGGAACTTCTTGAGCAGCGGCTTGGCCTTCTGCGGCTCCTGCAGGAAGTCCACGTACAGCACACCCAGATTGAACATGGCGTTGATGTTGTCCCCGTCGACCTCGAGCACGTGCTTGAGCACCTTCTCGGCCTCACGGTAGGGCCCCTGCTTTTCATGAGTGCCCTGCCCGCGCAGCGACGCGGCGAGACCGAGCATCGCGTCGACGTCGTCCGGCTTGACCTGGAGCACGGCGCGGAACTCTTGCTCGGCCTTGTCGTAGACGCCGGCTTGAATCAACACGGTGCCGATGTTGAGTCGAGCGGTGGTGTCCTTGGGATCGATCTCCGAAGCCTTGGCGAAGTGCTGAAACGCGATGGCGTCGTCGCCGCGCTTGAGGGCGATGAGGCCCGCTGTGCGCTCAGCCACCGCGCTCTTCACCTCAGCCTTGAGCGCCTCCTCGATCAACAACTGGGCAGTGTCGATCTCGCCGCGCTCGAGGTGCGCGAGGGCGAGCTCCGCTCGCGCCAGCGGATCCC
Source organism: Polyangia bacterium (assembly GCA_030433055.1). Classification (GTDB taxonomy): domain Bacteria; phylum Myxococcota_A; class Polyangia; order Polyangiales; family Polyangiaceae; genus JAHBVY01. Next base: position 8,045 of record JAUILJ010000075.1, on the reverse strand, counting down.
CCGGGCGACGCACGAGCACCTCGCGCGCGTTCTCGATCGCCTTGTCGATACGCCCCGCGTCCCGAGATGCAGCGATCAAGGCCGTGCGGGCAGCGAGCGCGTCCGGGTGAGCCTTGACGAACGCCTCGAGACCCTCGGCGGCTTGCTCGGGCTCCCCCATGCGACGCCGCACCTCGCCCAACGCCACGGCGACATCCTCGGCGTTGGGCGCGAGGGAAGCTGCCTTCTCCAAGGAGGCTTCTGCCTTCTCCAGATCACCAGTCTGAGCACGCAAGACGCCCAGGTTGTAGTGCGCTTCCCAGAGCTGAGGATCCTTGCCGACCGCTTCCTCGAGGAGACCGATCGCCTCCTCGTTCTTGCCATCCCGCGCGCGCTCCACACCCGTGATCATCTTCTTCACGGCGACCGGGTCAGCGGGCTTCAGGGTGGGCGCGCTCTTTACACCCGCGCTCCCACCGCCACCACAAGCGACACCGGCTAGGGCCAACGCGACCGCACAGGCCTGGATGAGTTGCCTCATTTGCTGGCCCCCTTGCCCTTCTTCTCCGACTTTTCCTCCGACTTCTTGTCACCCTTGTCGTTGGCCTTGTCGTCGTAGGGGTTGTCCTCCTCCTTGGGCGCCGCGGTCTCGCTCACGTCCTTGACCTTGCTGGGGATGAGGTACTTCTTGCTCCTGCCCTTCTCGCGTCGAGGCCCGTCGATCAGCTCAGGCAACGGGGCGGTGCCCTGGGAGCGCAGCTTCAGACCAATCTCGTGCATCGGCGAGTACACCTCGGACAGCAGGCGCCCCAGAGCGTCGCGCATCTTGGCGGTCCAGGAGTTGAAGATCCCGAGGTCGATCGCCTTCGTCCAGCCGCTTTCGTAGGCCTCGATGGCCTTCTCCTCGATGGGCACGACGAACTCGTCGATCTGCTGACGGTACAGCTCCTTGTCACCATCGCTCAGCGAGTCCGGAGGCGGTGAGTCCGTCAGAGCCTTGGCGAAGCTCTCGTACGTGTAGCCGATCTGGTAGAGCGACGCCGTCGTCCACTCGGCGACGCCCATCTCCGCGGTGCTGAGGAACGTCTCGGCGGCTTCCTTGAGCAGCTCAGCCTTCTGCTTGAGGCGCTTCTTCAGCTGCTTGACATCCCCTTGGATCGAGATCTTCTCATATTCCGCGAGGATCCGCTCGCCTTCCATGTAGCGCGCCTTCGCCGCGAAGTACTTACCACCAGAGTCGAGGCTACTCTTCTTTTGCTTACCGATCTTGACGGCTTTGCGCAGCGCGGACTTGGCGCCGCGCTCGTCGTTCAGCTTCACCCGCACCGTGGCGAGGCGCACCAGCGCCTCTACCTGGGTATTGGGATTGCGCGACGCGAGCTCGTAGCGCGCGTACAGGCGCGCGGCGTCCTTCCACTTCTCCGCCTTCTCGTGGGCCTTGCCCATCAAGAACACGACCTCGTCCGCATCTTCTCCGCGAGGATATGCCTTCTTGTAGGCCTCGCCATCGGAGATGGCCTTGGCGTGGTCGCCAACCGTCGTGCGCAAGAGGACGGCGTTGTACGCCGCGTCCTGATGGTGTTCGTGCTTGGGAAAGCCTGCGACGATCTGCTCGTGATAGCCCGCGGCCTCGGAGAACAAACCGACGCTTTGATAGGTGTTCGCTGCGATCCAGAGGCCGTCCCCCGCTTCGGTGGTGCCCTTGTGATTCTCGGCGAGGAGTGTGGCGGCAGCGGCGACCGTCGCGAGGTCCGCCGCGCGCTTGCCCTCGATCTCCGCGTTGACCGCGGCCTTCGCCGCGCGACCATCCTTGGGGAACTCGCGCGCGGCACGGAGATACGCGGCGGCGGCATCGGCGTGCTTGCCCTGACTCGAGAGGGACTCCCCCTGCTTGAACACCGACTGGACGATCAGCGTGTCGAGGCGGGCTTGCTGTTCGGGCTTCTGGAAGGCGGGGGCCTTCTTGAGACGGCGCGCCCAGGTCTCGATGTTTCCGTAGTCTTTGCTCTTGTTGAAGCTGTCGAGGATCAGCTCACCCGCGCCGACCGAGTAGCTGCTCTCGGGGTATTTCTCGAGCAACAGCCCCCACAGGCGCACCGCTGGGTCGAAGACCTCGTAGTCGTAGTACAGCTTGCCCTGGCGGAAGAGCAGCTCCGGCACGTCCGGATCCTTCGGGTAGGTCTGGACGTAGAGCTCCATCGCCTCGGTCAGCTTCTTGTCGGTGGGCGACTCTTCTTGCTTCTTGCCCTTGGCCTTCGCGGCCTCGAACTCCCCCGCGCGCGCGCGCTCCAGAGCGGCCAGGGCGTTGTACAGCGCGTCCCGTGAGAGCTTACCCTTCGGGTTCATCCGCACGGCAGCCATGTAGCTGTCCGCGGCCACGGCGCCGTTGTTCAGGTGATAGAAGTTGATTTCCGCGTGGTTGAAGTACACCTCGTAGGCCGACGGCTTGTCGCCAAAGCGGGAGAGGTAGATGGCGTAGAGGCCTGAAGCCGCCGCCCACTCGTTCTCGCTGGCCTTGTCCGCCTGCGCCTTGGCGTGCAGCCCCACAGCGTCTTCATTCAGCTGCTTCTCGATCGCGCGCGCCGAGTCCGTGAGTGTCAGCGGGCGTTGCACCTTGGTCCATGGGCTCGCCGGATAGGTCGGCAGGCGCGGTGTCTTGGCGCCCTTCTTGGGCGGCTTCGGAGGCAGCGTGTAGGTCTTGATCAGCCAGGTATAGTCCTTCTGCAGGTCCTTCCACGCTTGCATGGTGGAGTGACCAGCGGCGATCGCCAGCCCGTACTTGTAGGCGTCCGGGCTCGTGGGCTCGAGCTTGAGCAGCAGCCGATACGCTTCGATGCCCCGCTCGAAATGCGCCTGATCGAAGAACGCCTCGGCCAGCGCTCGTACGATTTTTCCAGCAAACTTCTCGCCCCCGGCCTTGACCAGGAAGCGGTACATGTCCTCCGCGGAGTTCTTCTCGTCCTCCACGAAGACCGCGACCAGGTTGCGCAACGCCTCGGTCTGGAGCTCATCGAGTTCGTCCTGAGAGCGGCCCTTGCCCCCCTCCTCCGTCGCCTTGAATACCGCGAGGAAACGTTTCGCGGCTTCATCGGTCTGCCCAAGGCGCCACAGGCACCACGCGCTCTTGAACAGCGCCAAGTCGTAGAGCGGGCTGTCCTTGTACTTCAGTACCTCTTCGTACTCTTGATACGCCGTCTGGTAGTTCGGAGCGTCCTTCAAGAACTCCGACTCGGCGCGCACCATATGGGCGTCTGGAACGAAACGGCTCTTGGGGAACCACTTGAGGATCTTGTTGAAGCGGTTGAGGGCCTCTTCGCCCTTGCCTTCTTCCGTCGCCAGAAAGCCATCCACGTACAGGGCGAAATCGTACTCGGAGTAGGTCTTGTGCTTCTTGAGCACCCGCTCGAAGCGCGAGCGTGCCAGCGCGTAGTTCGGCGCAGGGGGTTCGCCACGCTTGCTCGCCGGCGCATCTTCCCACTTGTTGAAGTCGACCAGGAACTGGTCCCGGGCGTCTTCCCACTCGAGCTCGCCGAGGCGCATCAGCGCTTCGGGCATCGAGGGCGCGCTCTCTGGGCTCTCCTTGATGAACTTGCGCAACAGCCCCAGGGCTTCCTTGCGCAGCTTCTTCGCCTCACGGATGTTACGGGTGATACGCCGGTCGATCTTCTTCTCGAGCGCCGCGCGGAGCTTCGCAGGGATGCGCCAGCTAACCCGCTCGCTGCGCTCCTTCTTCTCTTTCTCGGCCTTCTTCTTCGCGACGGTAGGGCGCTTCTTCTTGCCCAGCTTGCGCTCGGCGACGGGCTTGATGCTCGAAGTCTCCCCCTTGAGCGCTGGCGCCGAGTCGTCCTGAGCCACCGCGACGCTGGAGACGCTCAGCAAGCCTCCAAGCGCCCCAATCACGAGCCAGCGTGCAGGCCTCATCGCAGCCCCTCTCCGCCGACGTATTCATCGGCCCAGTCTTCGCCGTCGAAGGGCCAGTACTCCTCGTCATCCCCGAGGAAACGCGCCGCGTCCAGCGAGTCGATGGCTTGCTGAGGCAACAGGCCCTGGCTGAGGGCTTCGACCTCGAGCTCCAGGGCTCGCTTGCGGCCCAGCACCGTCTCGATGCGACCCAGGCGCGCGCGGCGCAGCAGGCGGGAGAGGCGCTTGTCGAGGCGAATCAGCGCGTCCTGCGCGAGCTTCTCCTGCTGCTCCAGCAAGACTTGCCTTAGCTTCTGCCCTTCGTTGTACAGCTTCGTCGCCCGCTCCCGTTCGGTCACCACGAGGCCCGGTAGGTCCTTGGCGGCCTTGTCGGCTTTCTTCGGTGGCGCTTCCTGGGTCGCCGCGTGGGCGTCCTTGGCGCGCTTCTCGAGATCGTCGAGGGACTTCTCCAAGGCTTTCAGCTCCGCGGAAGACTTGCCTTTGCTCGTCTCCTTCGCTTCGCGCACCAGCCGTCGCACCTCTTCGAGCTGCTGGTCGATGCGCCCGAGCTTGGCTTCCGGCGAGTCCCCGATCGGGCCTTCCGCCTGCGCCTTGAGCTCGCCGGGCTTCGCCAGCACCTTGCGCGTGTCGTCCAGCTCGCCCAGCGCTCCACGCAGACCACTCTGCTGGTGTTCCAGCTGCGCCAGGCGCCGAGAGGAGCGACCATACGCTGGGTCCAGGCGCAGCAAAGCAGCTACCGCACGGATACGGCGTGCGTCACCGGTGACCCCGGCGGCTGCCGGATCTGATCCACTCTCAATAGCCTCGACGAGCTTTCGCACCGCGAGCTTGTCTTTGCTCAGGGCTCGAGCTGTATCCCGCACCGGCTCGTAGCGCTTGAGGAACTGCGAGAGCTTCTTGTCCGCCTGGGGGAACTTGCAGGCCGCCAAATCGACGTACGCGTCGAGGATCCAGGCTTCGTCCTCATACGGGTGATCGACGCCTGTTTTCCGCAGTTCGTCCAGCAGCTCCCGAGCGCCCTCGTAGTCTTTCGCCTCGTAGCGCCCCGTCGCCGACTCATACAACGCCTCGGGCAGCGCCTCGGAATCGGCAGGGACCAGGTAGTAGTAGTAGCGCGAGTCGTCGAAGCGGTACTGCTCGTGGGCCACGCGACCCAGCGCGAGGCGCGCGAGATCGCGCACGCGGAAGAAGTCGCTTCCACCGAACAGCAAGGCCTGCTTCGGCGTCGCCTTGGGGTCCGCGACCTTGCAGAACAAGTTCTCGCCCTTCTTGAGCTGCCCGCGCTCCACTTCGATCAACCCGGCGAGGTAAGTCGCCTGGGCCCAGAAGCGGGATCGCGGCGTGACCTTCGTCAGCGCCTTGAGCGCCGCCAGTGGGCGCTTCTTGCGCTCCAACGCGCGGCCTTCCAGGTAGGCGATGTCCCCTTGTTGCTCCTCGGGGGCCTTGCTCCCCACCGGCCGCAGCGCCTTGAGGAAGGCCTCCGGATGGTCGCTGTCCAGACCGAAGTCGACCAGGCTCCTTATTGCCCTACGGAACCAAATGTCGACCTTCCCGGTGAGCAGCCGCTCGAGGTACCCGCGCGCGGGCCCGTGAGCGCCAGCGCGCCCCAGCGAATCGCCGAGCCAGAACGTGCAGGCGCGGCCCTCGTCCGTCTCCTTGAATGCGTCGAAGCGCTCCGCCTCGACGATGTACACCAGCTGCGCGATGGCTTCATCGCGCCGCCCCGCGTCGAGCTTCTCTTCGATCTCGACCAGCTCGTCCTTCAGCCGCTGACGGCTGATGGGCGCAGTCGCCGCCAAGCGCCGGTCCTTCATCGCTGCCTGGTAGGCGCGCATCTCCGCCGAGCGTGTGTCGGCTTTGGGCCCTTCGTCGGCGCCCGACTTGCTTCGAGGTGCCTTTGCTTCGGCTGGCGGGGCCGCCGGGGGCACTCTCTCCCCCGATCCCTCATCCGATGGCGGCGTGTCCGCCGACTTGTCAGCCTTCGCAGGCTTCTTGTCGGAGGTATCAGTTCCGTACGGATTATCCTCGTCCTGAGCCATTGCAGGCAGGCTCAGGCCCAAGGCGATACCGAACCAGAGCCCTGCCAGGAGGTTGCGGCCGCCAGCTGAGCGACGTCCCATGGGTCGCCTCACTCGATCACCCGGGCTCGCAGGCGCACCCGCAGGTCGTATTCGCCATCCTCGTCGTCAGGGAAGTCCTCGGCCATGTCCGAGTCGTCCTCGATGATGAAGTGCGTCTCGAGCTTCTTCTTCTCCGGGACCACGATGCTGAAGCGGGAGCTCTGGTAGGTCTTGTAGGCCTTGCCTCGAGCGTCGCTACGCTCGATCTCGACTCCCAGGACGTGATGCCCCGGGGCAACACCATGCTCGTAGATCACCTTCTCGTCCTCGGCGCTGAAGCGCTTCGGCGCGCGGTAGACCACACCGCCGTCCAGGGTCACGACGAAGGTCTCGATCCGCGCGTCGTCGCCATCGGTCTCCACCAGTACGCGGATCTTGCTCGCGTACAGCGTGGTGGTGAGGGCCGACACCCGGCTCCGCAGTGACGCGATGTCACCGAGCAGCTGGTCGTAGTTGGGGGGAGTTACATCAGTAGATCCCTGAGGAAACTCGTCTGCCTCGGGGTTGAGCGGCGACATCTTCCCGCCGTCACCGGTCTGAGGGCGCGGCGGAGGCTCGTCGTCGTCATCAGTCGCTGGAGGCGCACCGGCGTCACCAGGGGGAGGCGCCTCTTCTTCCTTGCCCTTGGCGTCCTTGCCCTTCTTGCCAGCCTTATCGTCTTCCGCTTTGGCGTCTTTGGCCTTGGCGTCCTCCTTGGCCTTGGCCTTGCCTTTCGGCTGACCAAAGGCGCTGTACGCTACCAACAGCACGATTGGCAGCATCAGCACCCACATCAAGCGCTGCCATGAGCCAGCGCCGCCCCGTTTCCCGAGTCGCGTGAGCATGCGCGGCCAGGTTAACACGGTAGGGAAGACTTAAGGCCGCGAACGGGCTCAACAACTTCGCTCTCACCTCGCGCCTCAGGGCAAGCGCAGGGGCCGCTCTGCCCACCTCAGCTGTGGGCCAGCGCCTAGGTTGTGTTCGCCACCTGGGGGCTTGGTGCCCCGCCCGCGTCGCCCTAAAGGACGTCGGTGGACGGAATCACGCAAGCTTTGCTGGGAGCGACGGTGGGACAGGCCAGCGTCGGGCAGCGCCTCGGGCGCAGAGCGGCGTGGTGGGGAGCCCTCGGTGGGCTGCTCCCGGACGCAGACGTGCTGGTGAGCGCTGGCCTCGGCGGCGAGTTCACGTCGATGTGGGTGCATCGAGGCACCAGCCACTCGTTGTGGTTTGGTCCGCTGGTCGGTCCCTTGCTGGGCGTCGCCGTGTGGCGCTTCGAGCGCTGGCGGGCGAAGCAGCGCGATCCCGATCTGGATCTGGAAGCACACGTGAGTGGGCAACCCGCTGGCGTCAACTGGACCGGTGACGGCGCAAAGCGCGCCTGGGTCTGGCTCTTCGTCTTGTCGATCATCACCCACCCCATGCTCGACGTGTTCACGTCGTATGGCACCCAGCTCTTCGCGCCCCTCTGGCGCGAGCGCTTCGCGTTCGACGGCGTGGGCATCATCGACCCTGCCTACAGTCTCACCCTGGTCGTCGCCCTGGCCATCTGCAGCGCCAAGAAGCAGCAACCCCGCATCGCCGCCCGGGTCGCTCGCTGGGCCCTGGGCCTGACCTCCGCTTACCTGGTCTTGGGGTTAGGCATGACGCTAAGGGTCGAGCAGCAAGCCCGCGCAGAGCTGTCAAGCAAAGGCTTCCGCGTGGATTCGGTGAAGGGCTACACCTTCGTGATGCAGAACGGGCTCAAGCGCGTGGTCGCCCGGAGCGGCGATCGGGTGTTCGTCGGCTACGCATCCGGTTGGGTGTCTCGCCCCATCGCCTGGCAAACGTTCGAGCTCCAACCAAACGCCGACGTCGATCGCGTGCTCTCCACACCGGAAGGCAAGCTCTTTCGCTGGTTTGCCAAGGACCAGCTAGCCTGGCAGGTGCGCACCCTGGCGGGCGGTGGCAAGCAGGTGGAGGTCGACGACTTGCGCTACGGGATGCCCAGCGAGCCCCGACGCGGCTTCTGGGGCATAGACGCCCAAATCAGCCCCGGTGTTGAGGTGC
>JAUILJ010000074.1 GCA_030433055.1 Polyangia bacterium | reverse complement strand
TGAGCCCCGCCGCGCGCTGCGGCGGTAGCGAGCGCCCGAGACTCCACGCGCGCCGCGGCGCCCCGGCGCGCAGCCGGATCGCCGGACGCCGTCCGCTCAGGTCATCGCCGTCAGGCTCTCGGCCTCGAGGGTTCGGTGGTCACGAGGCGGCGGTGCCTGCGGAGTGCGCCGCAGCGCAGGGGTCGAGACGGAGAGTACGCTGAGAGTGAAACCCGCCGAACGGTTGGCTACTCGCCGACCATCGAGCTCGAGAAGATCTCCGGCGCCACCTTCTTCAGCCGGGACTTCGATCGCCCGGTGAGCAGGCTCGGCTGCACCAGCGGCTTTCCGACCAGCGCGGAGTCCAGGCTCACCTTCCCATCCTTCTCCACGCGGAATGCTTGCTCAGTTTTGCCTCCGCGCGGATTCGAAGTGTACAACACCAGATCGTAGGCACCCTTGTTCTTAGTGTCGTAGAAGACCCAGGCGAACCCGTTGCGCTGGAAGTAGGCCAGCTCGAGGTCCAGCTTCTTGTCTTTGATCGCCTTGGGGATGTCGATCTTCTTGCGCGCAGTAGAACGGAACGTGCTCTCGTCGAGGTCGAGCAAGTACCCGTCACTGCCCTGCCCGTTGACCGCGATCACCGTCTTGCTCGCCCCCTTGATATCCATCAGGGACATGCCCGCCCCACGGTGGTCGTCGATTGGATCGGGGAAGGACTCGATGCCGTCGCCGCCTTTCGCAGACAGGATCCCGAGCAGCCCCTTCTGTGCCATCGTCTCGAACTGCGCGCGCAGCCCGGTGTCCTGCAGCAGCGCGGGTCGAATGAGCTTGCGCCCGATGTGCTCTGGCGCCGCCCGCCGCCCGCCGCTCGCGTCGATATGCCATGCGGAGGCAGCGACGTAGACACGGGACCCAGGCGAGTGCAGCACCAAGTCATGCCGTCCGTCGTCGTCGGTGTCGTACCATGCCCAGAGTTCATCCCCCTGGCTGACCAGAGCCAGCTCGAAGTCGACTGCCATGCTCGGTGAGCGCAGCTCCTCCACGCTTGGCGTGGAGGACAGCCTCGGGGCAACGTTCCCGTCTACGTCGACCAGCAAGCGCGCGGAGAAAGGGCTGGAGAGCAGCACCGCATCGGGGCGCCCGTCATCGTTGAGGTCGCCGCGCGTCCCGCTCCCGATATTTCCGAGCGGATCAGGCAACTGGGACTCGCCCTTGGCGTGGCTCTCGATGAAGCTCGAGGGAAATACCGTGGACGCAATGCGGGACATGCGCTCCGCGAGCCCCTTGTCGCTGAACGCCGAGCCTCGCACCGCGCGCCCCAGGCGCTTGACCGCGACAGCCTTTAGGTCGCCAGACTTGTCGATATCGTACGCCGAGTCGATGGTCCCAGTCGTCCCGGCATCGTACAGCAGCAAGTCGAAGCTGCCGTCGTTGTCGGTGTCATACCAGATGAAGCTGTTGGACTTCACGCGCAGGAACATCAGCTCAGCGTCGAAGGCCTTCTTCTCGTAGATGTCCTCCACCTTCGGGAGCGCCGACTTCCCCTTGAAGCTGTCCTCGTCCAGGTCGACGAACACGGCTTCGCTTTCCCTGGGGCAAAAGACGCAAGGTTGGCGGCCGTGCAGCACCATGGTGTCGACGCTGCCGTCGAAATCCACGTCATCGAGCGCCACGTCACCGCCACCCTCGCGCCAGGGATCGGGCAGCAGGCGCTCGGGCTTCGGCGGGTAGGCCGCAGCGAACTTCTTCACCTCGTCGAGGTGAACGTGAAAGCTCAGCAGACCGCCTGTCTTGGAGTCCTTGTTCGAGAACGCATTGAGACCAACGAGCTCACCCTGCACGTTCACCAGGGGGCCACCGCTGTCTCCAGGAAGGATCTCGCAGCTCGACTGGATCACGAGGCCGAGGTTCTGCTTGTCGAGGTAGTCCTTGAAGCGCTTCTCCACCTCCTTGTCGTCCTCGCTGAAGCTGGCGAGGGTCGCCAAATGCTCCGAGAGCTTACCCAAGGCAGAGACCTGCCCAGCCTTGATCGCCCACAGCATGCCAGCGCCCGCATGTCCCAAGGACACGACCTGGTCTCCCGGCACGGGCTTGTCTTTCGCCAACTTGACGTACGGTAGCTTTCCGGGCGGATCCTTGATCTTGAGCAGCGCCAGGTCACGCAGCTTGTCGACCTTGTACACCATCGCCTCGTGGGCCTTCTCGTCCCGCTCCATGCCACCGGTGTCTTTCGACAGCTTGCCCAGGAGCACCTCGACTTTGACCTGGAAGTCTTCCTGCTTGCCGTCCGCGACGACATGATGATTGGTGATCACCCATCCAGCGGGGTCGATGATGACGCCACTCCCCATTCCGCCAGGAACCCGGATGATCACCGTGGCCGGCACCACCACCCGGTAGACTTCTTTGGAAGATTTCGGGGGCCTTGAGCGAGACTTGACCGTGTCGAGGGAGTCCGGCGCGAGCGCGGTCGACGCTCGACGCTCGATCAGCTTCTCGCTGGAGACGCGTCCGCTCTCGGGGATCTTCTGTGCCGTCTTTGCGCTCCCCTCGGATTTGGGGGTGAGGCCCGCTTGGGGCGACCCATCGTCCGCTTGCCTAGCCTCTGGAGTGCCCCCACCGCACGCGACACACAGAGTCCACAGGACCAGCCACACCCTCGCTTTGATCGTCGACATTTATCACTCCGTCCGTCACCGAGAGGCTCACGCCAGACAGGCAATGGGCCAACACCGTCGCGACTCACCCACAACTACCGTTGGCCAGACAACGCTGGCCGGGAGCGCAAGTAGTCCCCCCACAGCTACACACGCCGGCACTACAGGTGCCAGTGCTACCTGCGTTGCAGCTGGCGTCGCCACTGCAGCCGCAGGCCCCCGAGGTGCATGCGAACCCAGTAGGACACGCCTGCGCGCAAGCACCACAGTTATCTGGGTCAGCGCTCACGTCCACGCAGCCCCCCGCACTCTGACAGCAGACCTCTGAAGCCGCACAGCCAGCTCCGCCCTCACAGCTGCACTCATCTCCGCTGCCACCCACCACGCAGGCTTCCCCTGGGCGGCACTCGTTTCCACCGCACACGCACAAGCCGCTGCTGGCCGAACAGGTGGGGTTGGTTCCGGAGTCCACCTTGCAGCGCCCGGAGTTGCCCACGCAGCCGCATTCTCCTGCGGTAACGAAACCGCAGCGCAGGCTGCCAGCCGGGGACCCCTGCTGGGTGCAATCGTTCCCGCACCCGCCACAGTTCACGTCGTCGCTCCCAACTGGGGTCTCGCAGCCGTCGTCCAGGGCGCCCGGCCCCGGCTGAACGCAGTTGCCAAAGCCCGCTGCGCAGGTACTCGCGCACGCGCCCGAGGCGCACACCAAGCTCACGACGTTCGTCGTGCCGCAGGCGCGACCGCAACTGCCGCAGTTGAGGGGATCGGACGAGACGTCGCTCTCACACCCATCATCGGCGCTGGGCGCGGCGGGCGTGCTGCAGTTTCCCAAGCCAGGCAAGCAACCCGACACGCACAAGCCCCCGTTGCACAGCTTGGATGCCACCCCAGTGTCGGAACAAGCTCGGCCACATGCACCGCAGTGGTCTTCGGTGGTCAGCAGGTCAGTCTCGCAGCCGTTGAACGGATCCGAGTCGCAATCTCCGGTGCCTGTCGCGCAGTTGGCCACCACGCACTTTCCGCCGGCGCACCCGGCCTCCGCGCCAGGCAGCGTGCACACGCTCCCGCAAGCCCCGCAGTTGTCAGGATCCGTCAGGACGTCCTGCTCACAGCCATCGTCTGCGGCTGGGAAGGCGGGATGGGCGCAGTCACCGAAGCCGGAGGCGCAGTAGGGTGTGCAGACACCAGCGTCGCACGTCGCGGTATCCACGCCCGCTCCAGAGCATGCGCGGTCGCAGGCTCCACAGTGCAGCGCGTTCTGCTTGCTGGTATCTACCTCACAGCCATTTCGTGGATCTCCATCACAGTCCTCGAAGGGTGCAACGCACGAATCGATGACGCATTGGGCAGCGTCGCACTTCGTCACCGCATTGGGCAGGTCGCACTTGTTGCCACAGAATCCGCAGTTGTCGTCATCGATGACCAGGTTGGTCTCGCAAGCGTCCTGGGAGTTGTTGTTGCAATCCCCACGGAAAGCCAAGCAGGCTTTTTCGCCACAGGTCCCTGAGTTACACACTGCTTGGGCACCGGGAGTGGGGGTGCACGTCTTGCCGCACATCCCGCAGTTCTTGGGGTCCACGTTGGTGCGCGCCTCGCAGCCGTTCTGCGGAACCCCGTCACAGTCATCGAAGCCTGCATCGCAGCTCTGAACCGTACAGCTACCCGACGCGCAACCTGCGGTCCCGTGGTTCGTGACACATATGTTTCCGCAAGCTCCGCAGCTCGCGGGATCCGCGTCCAAGTTGACTTCGCAACCATCGCTGGTGTCGAGGTTGCAGTTTCCGAAGCCCGGTGCACACCCGACCATCACGCAGGCGCCCGCATCGCAAGCAGAAACGGCCCCAGGGATTGGGCACGGCGAACACCCCATGCCGCATCCAAAGTCGGGGTCGTCGACCTTCACACACGTGCCGTTGCACTTCTTCTCGTCGCTCGTACACGTGACGTCGATCGCGGCGTCACTGGCGCCCCCCGCAGCATCTTGCGCGGCGTCGCTACCAGCATCTTGCCCCGCGGAACTACCCGCGGCGCCGCCGACGCCGCCAGAGCCACCCCCGCCCACCGCGCCATTGCCGCCGCTGCCACCCGTCGCGCCGAAACCGGCCGTGCCGGCGCTTGCGTCGGCTTCGCTACCCCCTTGGCCTCCCGAGGTGCCACCCTCACCCCCGGCCCCTCCATTGGAGGAGGTCGACCCCGAGTCTCCCGAGGAGCACGCCGAAGCAAGCGCAAGGCCTAGGCCCAGCGCGAAGAGAGAGCGCAAAGCGCGGCTAAGTCTCAACACAACCTGCAAAATTATCACACCCGGAGGGGAAACGGGGCGCCTCGCGGGCCAGAGGTAAACCCAAGCCAGTTGGCGCCGCTGGCAGCGGGGCGTGGTACACGCAGGCCATGTCGACGGAGCCTGAAACACGGGGCGCTGGAGCGCAGGGTGTGGGAGAGGCCGCTGCTACGCATTCGGAGGCGCCAGCGCGGGCCGACGTAGACTGGGAAGGCGCCTGGCAAGAAGGGCGAACTCGCTGGGACGCCGGGGCCTCCAGCCCCACGCTGCTGGCCCTCGACTCGGATGGGACAATCGCCGGGCTCTTGTCGAGCGTCCAGCCGGAGGCGCCCTACCGCGTGCTCGTGCCGGGGGCGGGCAGCGGATACGACGTGTTCACGCTGGCCAGAGCAGGCCGTGATATAACGGGAGTCGATCTCGCCCCCAGCGCCGAGCAGAAGTTCTCCGCGCTGCGCTCCGAGCATCTCACCTCCGGCTCCACCAACTACCTGACTCGAGACTTCTTCAGCCTGCCCGACGACCCCGCGCACCGGGGCCGGTATCATCTGATCTGGGACTACACCTTCTTCTGCGCGCTTCCCCCGCGGCTACGGGATGCATGGGCGGCGACGCTGGAGCGCTTGCTGCGTCCGTCTGGCGTGCTGCTCACGCTGATGTATCCGCTGGTCGAGGGCACCGAGGTCGACCGCGACCAGGGCCCGCCCTTCCCGCTCTCCAGAGCGATCTACGAGCGCCACCTGCTCGCCAGCAATCGCTCATTCCAGCTGGAGCGACTGGCCGCCGTCGACCGTAGTCATCCGGGGCGAGAGGGTAGAGAAGGCCTGGCGGTGTGGCGTCGCAAGGCCTAGCCGCCACGCATTGCCTCGCGGCAATCGGGTCAGGAGCCTCGTCGCTTTCAGGGGAGAGGGCGCGCTATGCTTCCAGGAGGTTTGGCGCCAACATGAGGGAGCGAAAACGGGTCAGCTCGGCTCCCAGTGGACCCATGCGCCGGGCGCTCTGAAAGCTCTTCCAGCCCGGCTCCGCCGAGGCGAAGTCGCTCACCCGCGCCCGACAAGGTCGAACCGCGCCGCTCATTTCCGCACGAAACTGGACGACCCCAGCGTTCGACGATTGAAGCGTTGCCATGCGACTCTTGGCGCGGAGGGCAGGTAGCCGTGAACCATACTCGAGCTCGAGCCGCGTCCCATCGTGCGCCCGGATCTCCACGCCGGCGTCAGACTCGGAGAAGTCCGCCCAGGTCTTGGGCAACGACCACAGCTCCCGCCCAGCCCGCAGGGTGGTCTCGTCATCGACGTACATGAAACTCACGAAATAGCCCCGAAACGCCCGTCCGCCGCTCCTCACTCGCACCATGCACGGCATCCAGATCAGCTCATGGTAGGTGAGCGGCGAGGGCGGCTCATAGACCACATACGCCAACAGGCCCACGCAACGCCCTCGGAGCGCCACCGGCTCAAATCCGCGCGGTAACTCCAGGTCACGCCGACGCGTGACATAGGGCACGAAGACGGCGCGCCCGCTCGTATCCCAAGGGGGGGCCGGATAGGGCTTGGGCGGCGAATTCCCGGGTCTCAGTTCCACCAGCACGATGCTAGCCCGGAAGAAGCCGCGGGCCGCCCTCGACTTCATGAAGCGCATTCCAGTGAAGGCCGAATCCCCCTGGACGTCATGAAGCGCGTTCCACTGGCGCCGGAACCTGGAGCGACGGCAGTTCCTTAGGGGCACCACCAAAGCCGGCGGCACGGCGCGGCAGGTGGGACCCGCTCCAGCCCGACGTGGTGGCGCCGAGGGGAGGTCAAACGGAAGCCGGGGACTCGACCGCTGGAAATCCTACACTGGACATATACACAGGTCTGGGGAAAACCTGTGGGACTGGCCGGCCGTTCAGCGAGCCTCCGAACCCTGTCAGACGCGGCGCGTTTCGAGTGGCGGCCCCCTCGGCTGCATCCGCCGGCCTGGACGGCGAGGAGAGGAGCTAGAGGGCTGCCGGCGGGGACCGCAGCCCCGAGTTCGCGCTGTAGGGCTCTCGAACGCGCAGCCGAAACCCTTGAAATCACAAGTTATCCACACCGGGGATTGCAGGAGTTTGCAAGTTGCATGCAACCTGCAGATGTCCTGCAATTGGGTTGGAGATCGGCGTTCAGGGGCGGTATGATGGGATAACCTCATAGATTTCTTCTCATTTGTCCAGTGCTTGGGCGTTCAGAGGCTCGCCTCCACGACACAACCCCTGAGCGCGTGGAACTGGACGTTTGTGGTCCCATGGGTTGGCTGAGAGAGATGATGCAGCGCGGCGAGGCGCCGGCCCGGAGCTTCGGGGAGCTCGCGCGAAGCTGTCTCGCTCACCCAAGCTGGCCGGCGGAGCCTCGGCCCAAGCCCCGGTCGTTGGCCACGCTCTTCAGCCGGCTGGACCGCGACCTGGATCTCGACTGGCTTCGCGACCGGCCAGCCGTCCAGGGCACCCTCGCCGAGGTGCTCACGGCACCCGTGGCAGACGTTCAGGTCCACTGCCTGGCCCCAGCACGTGGCTTCGGCGCCCCAGGTGAAGCAACCCTCCGCTTCGACGACATCCCGTTCGCCCGATCGCTCAGGTTGAAGGAAGAGCCGCTGCCCCCGGGCATCCCCCTGCTGCCTCAACGGGTCGCCGCCTGGGAGAAGGTCTGGTGGTTCGCTCCCTCCGGCTCGGGGCGCAGCCTCGTCGGACGCTGGCTCGAAGCCCGAGGTGCCGCTCGCTGGGTGGCGGCTCGAGACTGGCCCTCCGCCGTTGCCGACACTCTGGAGCCGAGCCCCGTGTTCGTGGAGCTCCACGGCCCGAACGGCAGCGGCCCGTTGAGCCGCCAACCTCCGCGGAGCAAGCTGTGTGTCGCGGCAGATTTCCTTCCGGAAAGCAATGAATGGACCGTCGTCGAGTCTCTGCCGCTCTCCGCGTACGTCGCCGAGCTGGTCGCGTGGGTAAGCGAACGCCTGCCGAGCGACAGTCAACTTCAAGCAGACACCGCGATCGCGTGGCTCGCTGGGTTGCCGCAGGAGCGGGGAGTTCTGACGACCCTCGGTTCAGCCCTGGGGCTGCTGGGCCTCATGGACGAGATCGGCCATTCGCAGATCCGCGGGCGCAGCCTAAATCAGCTAGCACGCGCCGCAATCAAATTCCGCGTAGCAAAACTTTCAGGGGATCACAAGCTGCTCAAAGAGCAAGGCTTCGAGATCATTTCAGGAATCTGCAACCAGTGCCTCACGGAAACTAATCAGCCGGTCACGCTACCTCGCACCGAGGACGAATGGCTGAACCTCGTCCCGCCCGAGCTGACCCGTGGAATCGACGTAGAATGGGTAAAGCTGTCCTTGCAGCGCGCCGGGGCGCCGGTCACGGTTCGCGAACTCGAGCGCGCCGCCCGGCAGCTCCCGCCAGGGGCATACCGGATCGTTCGGGCTCTGAGCGCTGGCGGTCTGCTGCGCGGCTTGGAGCGAGACCCAACGCTCTCCCTGGGGCCGGTGTGGCTCGTCAATGTGGCCCGTAGCGCCTCCCTGAGGCAGCTCTTGGCTCGCCCGGCTCACGAGTGGGGTGAGGCGCTGCTCGCACCGGGCTCTGCATCGCAGGTGCTCGAAGCGCTTCGAGAGCGTCTGGAGCAGGACCCCGACCCCCTGGTGGACAGCGTCCTCGAGCTCGAGGCGCGTGACAGCCCGGCGTATGCCGCCGCGGTCGAGACGCTCGTGCGCTGCCTGGGCCTCGACCCGGACCTGCTTCACGAACTCAGTCCCGAGCTGCTGCGGTCGTTGTTTCAAGAACAACTCGAGCTCAGCGTGGCGGTTCCGGGTTCCGCACTGTTGCCCCGCCTCGAGCACCCGACCGACCTGGTCAAGCAGGTGCCGATGCTGTCTCGCGGTGCCTGGTACGTCGCGCTCTGGGCGCTGGCGGAGCGCCTGCCGTCGCGCAGCGGTCCTGTTGGCGCGTGGCCCGACCCCTGGGACGCAGGAGCCAGCGTCGACCTGGATAGCGCGCTCGATCACGTTCAAAGCTGGCTGGAAACGGCCCCCAACGCTGCCGCGGAAGACCTTCTGTTGCGTCTGTTCCAGCGGCGCGGGGTCTCGCGCGAAGCACCGCACCACCTGGAGCGGGCAGCGCTGTGTCTGGATGCCTTCCGAAACCAAACCCTGAGCGCCGCCATGCTCGACCCGTGGGATCCGAAGCTCTTCAGCCGGCTCTCACGGGCCCTGGAGACTCGAGAGGAGACCGTGCGCTTTGCCAATCGAGCCGCTGCCTGCTGGGTGGAGGCGGGCTGCCCTGAGGCCGCCGAGCGCTGGTTCGGCGATGGCAGCGAGCCGGCTTTGAGCATTTGGCCGCTGCTCGAGCGGGATACGCTGCTTCTGATGGTTTCAGCGAGGGCACGCTTGCGAGCGCCCTGGGGACTGTTGACGCCGGAGCAATGGAGCTGGGTGGCGGAGTTCTGGCAGCTGAACGCAACACTCGAAGGGCGTGACCCAGGGGCTGAAAATTCGCAGTTCATCGACCGTGCTAGGATGCTAGGCCGTATCCCCGGAGAAACGCTCGCGGCGCTGCTCAGTCTCGGGGGCAGCGCGCTCGCGTGGCCCGCGGAGGCGCTCACTCGAGCCTGGGAGGCGGAGCCGGAACGTGTCTTGAGCAGCCTGGACCAGAGGCTGATACGAGCGACTCGCGATGAGTCGTCTGCTCGCAAATCCGCGATTCACGAAGCCTTGTGGTTGTTCGCCGCGGAACCTGCAGGCAAGACCAGTGACGCGCTCGACCACCTGAGCGAGCACTTGCGCGCACTCGAACAAGAGGCCGAACTACTCCCGGAGCTGGTGCGCTTTCTCCAGGAACGGGTCGCCATGCGCGGCGCTGGCTGGCGCCTCGCGTATGAAATCCTGGACGGCATCCAGGAACGGCGACGCCGCCTCGACCGCCACGCCTCCGCGCCGAGGTGACTGCAGAACGCGATCGCTGATTCTCGCAGGTCGCTGGGCTATAGGAGGCCATGCGCGCGTACTTCATCGAGTCGTTCGGAAGCGGTGGCCTCACCTGCCGCGAGGTTCCGGAGCCCGAACCGGGTCACGGCGAGCTGGTAGTCGAGATGTTGGCGGCTTCGCTCAATTACCGCGATCTGCTCATGCTGAGAGGGCAGTACGACCCGCGTCAGAAGCTACCTCTGGTGCCGCTGTCCGACGGCGTGGGTCGCGTCCTGGCAGTCGGTGGAGGCGTTTCAGATTTTTCCGTAGGGCAGCGCGTTTGTCCGATCTTTGCGCAGGAATGGCTCGCCGGCGCACCAAGCAAAGTTCGTCTACGTTCCACCCTTGGAGGCCCACGCCACGGCACGCTAACGGAGAAGATGTGCGTCCCAGCAAGTGCGGTCGTGCGTATCCCCGATCAGATCAGCGACGCAGAAGCCGCGACGCTGCCCTGCGCAGGCGTCACAGCGTACAACGCGCTGGTTACGCTGGGACAGCTCCGCGGGGGCGAGAGTGTACTCGTGCAGGGTAGCGGGGGCGTGAGCGTGTTCGCCCTGCAGCTCGCGAAGTCGATGGGAGCCCAGGTGATCGCGACGACCAGCAGCGATGAAAAGGCAACGAAGCTCCGCGAGCTCGGGGCGGACCATGTCATTAACTACCGCACGGAAACGAGATGGGGCACGAAGGCGCGTAGCCTCGCAGGGGGAGACGGCGTCGACCACGTGATCGAGGTGGGAGGAAGTGGAACGCTCGAAGAGTCCCTGCGCGCGGTACGCCCCGGAGGCAACGTGGCGATCATCGGGATTCTCAGCGGCGGAAAAGGCGAGATCTCCCTGCTGCCCATGCTGATGAACCAGGTTCGGCTACAAGGCGTGATGGTGGGCGCTCGAGAGACCTTCGAGCAGCTAGTTCGATGCATCGCGGCCAACCAGATTCACCCGGTGGTCGACGAAGTCTTCGACTTCGAGCAGGTACCTGAGGCGTTCCAGAAGCTCGAGTCCGGCAAGCACTTCGGCAAGATCGTGATTCGCGTCACCCGCTGAACGTCTCGCGGCGAGATGGCATCCCACGGGTACGATGAACGCTCGAACACTCTGCGCCGCTGGGCTCCTGACCTGCCTTCTGGCTGCGAGCCAGTCGCAAGCCCAGCCCAAGCCGAACAAGCCGGTCTCCGTGTCGACCCACATCGCCCGCTGGGCGAACTGGACGCAGCGCGCGCTGCTCGGAAGCAGACGGGAACGCGACGTGGTGCGGATGCGCTGCCTGGACGCCCGCCTGAGCGAACTCCACGCGCTCGAACGTAGTGCACTGCAGCACGAGCGCCTGCTCGCCAGCACGCGTCCGCAGCGGGCACGCCTCGCGCGTGCCGCACTTCACCTGAACTACCTGGGAGCTCGCAACGTGTACAACGAGGCGCGCAGGTGCGGCGGCGCGGGCATTCAAGAGGTCGGCGACCAAGTGCGCTTCTGGATAGATCCTCGTGTTCCCCGCTACGAGCCAAGCTTTCCGGAGCCGGTCAGTCTGCCCCTCCCCCCCCACGCGACACGCTAGAAACGGGCCCAACGTCGCATCGCAGAGGCCGCGTGGCGCCCTGCAGCGCGCAGCCCCCAAAGAGCTCGTGGGAGCGCGATTCACCCGACGGGTGTAAGCAGCCTCGCCAGACCTCGTTTCGAGTCGCGGAGGACATGATGCGACGACTCGGACAAGGGACTTTTGGATTGTTGGCTCTGGCAATGGTGGCGTGTGGTGCTTCGAAGGCATCCGAGGCCCCGCAGGCGGCTTCGCCAGTGAACGCCAAAGAGAGCCCCGACGACAGCGCTCCTGCGATGGCCGAACCCGCGGGGGACGTCGCGTTCGAGGAAGCTGAGGCCTCCCCCGAGGCGCCCCCCCCACCCGCGGCCGCGCCATCCCTCAGCGGGGCAGCAGCGGGAGGCGAAGCCTATGCTCCAACGAAGGCGTCGCGAGGCCGCGCGGAAAAGCGAACCAAGACCGCTGAGAGGCGGCCAGCCGGCGAGCGGCCTGCGATGGCTGCCGGCGAGTGGGATGACAACGCCAACTACCGGGAGTTCCAGCGCTGGATGTCGACCCAGCACGGCCTGGGCTTCGACTCGGTGAACGTGGCGAAGCGCCGTTTCATCGTCGTCACCGATAGCCAGGGCAAGGCGGTACCAGGCTGCAAGGTGAGCGTGACTGACAGCTCGCAGCACAGCATCCAGCTCACCACCCAAACCAGCGGACGAGGCTTGCTCTTTCCAGTGGCCGAAGGCCTGCGCGGAAGCTCGTTGGTCGCGACCACCAAGTGCCAGGGCAGCCGCGCGGCGCAACGCTTCAATCTGGACAAAGAGGACGGCGTGGTGACGCTCAAGCTGGATACGACCCGCAAGCTCCCCGGCACGCGCACCGTAGACATCGCCTTCGTGCTCGACAGCACGGGGTCGATGTCGGAAGAGATCGCCAGCGTGAAGGACACGATCCGCGCGGTAGCGAAGCAGCTGGACACTGGGAACGTCAACGTCCGGATCGCGATGGTCGACTTCAAGGATCGCACGGACGAGTACGTCACCAAGGTGCGACGCTTCACCACTGACATCAACGCCTTCGCCCGTAGCGTGGAGAGCGTTCAGGCCAGCGGGGGCGGCGACACGCCGGAGTCGGTGAACGAAGGGCTCAGCGTCGCGCTCTCTCAGCTCGACTGGAGTGACCAAAGCGTGGGCCGCTTCGCGTTCCTGGTTGGGGACGCGCCTCCCCACCTGGACTACCAAGACACCAGCTACGCCCAGAGCATGAAGCGGGCGAACCACGAAGGCGTGCAGATCTTCACGATCGCAGCCAGCGGCATGGATGGCCTAGGTCAGGTGGTGTGGCGCCAGATCGCCCAGTACACGGGTGGCACGAACATGTTCGTGTTGCGAGGCGGAGCAGGTCCTCAGTCCGCTGGCGCAGGTGACGCCAAGAGCAGCTGTGGAGGCACTCACACCAACTACGCCAGCGGGAATCTCGACACGCTGATCGTGCAGAAGGTACAGCGCGAGCTGCGCGCGCTCGACTCCAACCCGCTGCGCATCGCCGGGCTGGGTCAAGACGAGCGCGCCAAGCCTTGCTCCGAACGCCTGGTCATGGCCAATTGATTCCACGCGGTATCGATCTAAATCACCTCTCGATCGAGACCATCTCTCGGGGGTGGGCGCAGTGTGCGGCGCCTGCCCCCGGTTTCTTTTCCATTGCCCCCGGGCGGGGCGGAGGCTCGCGGCGCCCGTCCCCATTCGCGTTCGATGCGCGCCGATCGGGGCGGAGACCCCAGGCCCGTTTTCATCACTGCGGAGCCGCTAACCGTCGTCTCGGCCTTCAACGATGGCTCCATCCACCGTCATGGCGATCACGATGCCCAGGTCGGCGTACACACTGACGAAGGGCACACGCCAGTCCTCGCGCCACACCGGACGCCACTCGGAGCCGGGCGCGCCCGCCTGAAGCCAGAGCTGGCCTGGGCTGGTTGCCCATGCACGCCCACCGACATCAAGAGCCACAGCGGAGAGATCGGGCTCACCAGGGACCACACTGACCCAAGGCTCCTCATCCGTCGTGCGGGCCGTGCGCCCGCTGGCTCCGACCACGACGCCGCTGCCGGTTTCGAGCACGCCGGCACAACCGAGGAAGGCGCGCACCTTGGGCAACGAGAGCTTGTCGACGTTCCACATCGTGGGTTGGTACCGTACGGCAAAGCCATTGCCGTCCTTCGCCCGGCCAACCACCAGCCACTCTTCAGGGCCGATGCGAGCAAGCGCGTTCACGCTCTCCGCGCGGGTCAGCTGCGCGGGTTTGAGCCAATGGCCGCCTGCGATGGCGTACAGCAACGGCGGCTCACCGGACCTCTCCCCCACCAAGACGGCAAGATCGTTCATCTCCCCGCTGGCGTGCGTGAAGCTGACCCGTGGGTCTGGCCCCTTGAGCACCTCCCCGATGCCGCTGGTCGAGTACTCGCAAATCGTGGCCTGGTCCCCGCCGACCAGCCAGCGACCTGCGCCGACCCTGCGAACGAAACGCACTCCGTCTTTGACTGGCAGGTCCTGCGCCGGGGCACTCTCCCAGTTGGTACCGTTCCAGAACGCCAATCCATAGTTACTTGCCGCGAGGCAACGTCCGTCACCATCCCAGGCCACCGAGCGCACCACATGGTCCGAGCCAGGTTGGTTGCGCACGATGAAATTGTAGCCAGCGAACAGCGTGCTCGAGACGCCTTCCGCGATGCTCTTGAGGCGCCGCGCCGTGGTGCGCTGGTTGATCGCTGAGTCCCCACGGAGAGCTGGGGCGAGCATCGCCGCGAAGGCCGCTCCGGTGGGCGGACGGACCTTCGGGTCGTGACTCGTCGCCCGCGCCAACAACTCGTCAATCGCGAGGCAGGTGTTGGGGCGCTCTGACAGCTCGGGAGCGAGGTTACGGCTCTCGGTGATGCTGCGGCGCTCCTCGGCACGCGCGGCGAACACCGCGTCCAGCGGGCTCGAAGACGGAAAGTAGTCTTCGCCCGTGAGCATGCGATAGGTCACCGCGGCCAAGCTGAAGATGTCGCTCTGGTTGCCCACCAGCTCGTTGTTCATCTCCACTTGCTCTGGCGCGGCGTAGCCGGGCGTGCCGACGGGGACACCGCCAAATGTGAAGCCTCCGGTGCCCGCAGGACGCGCGATGCCGAAGTCGGCGATCTTGAAGATCTCGTCACGACCGAAGCCGCAACACAGCACGTTGGCGGGCGTCAGATCCCGATGAACGACACCCACCTCGTGGATGGCGTCGAGACCAATGGCGAGGCACTCGATCGCATGCTTGGCGCGCACTGGATCGAAGGCGTAGCCCGTGCGTTGAACCGAGTAGTGAACCCGCTCGTGCAAGGTGGTGCCCTCAGAGCCGCCATGGACGTACTCGAGGGCGAGCCAAGGCAGCTCGAGCGGCGCGTTCTTGAAGCTGACCCATGAGCTCCCGGTCTCGATCAGGCGCACCACGAAGGGCGTGGGTGGCACTTTCTCGTTGAGCCGCCCGAGCGCCACCGTCTCCTTGAGTACGATCAGATTCCCGGTGCGCGCCGACTGCCGCATCACGAACGGACGCATGACCTTGAGCACGACGGGGGCGCTGCCGCTTGGGCTGCGGCGGACCGCGAGGAAGGCGATGGACATCCCGCCCGCACCGATGCGCTTGGTCAGACGGTAGCTCGTGCCTTCGAAGGCCGAGCTGTTCAACGTCTCACCTTCGAGGCACGTCAGGATGTCGTCGTCCGGAG
>JAUILJ010000995.1 GCA_030433055.1 Polyangia bacterium | reverse complement strand
CTGATGTTGCTGGATGTAGTCGACTGCGTCCTGGACGGTCTTGATCTTCTCGGTGTCTTCGTCCGGGATGTCGATCTCGAACGCTTCCTCGAAGGCGAGCACGAGCTCTACCAAACCCAGGGAGTCGGCTCCCAGGTCGTCGATGAACGTGGACTCAGCCTTGATGTCCGCCTCCTCCACGTCCAGCTGCTCTTTGATGATCTGCTTGACCTTCGCCTCGATACCTTCAGCCATGCTGCCTCCAAGGCCGCTTGCTGCGGCCCGCTGTGTTTCTCTCGTTCTTGCGCGCCAACAGCGCGTCTTTCAGTAGGGGCCCATCGCCTCGATGGGCCTCGGACTCGTTCGCGCCCAAAGAACCCGAACGGCCACGACATCTCCGTCACGCCCCTTGGGGCGTGGGTTCTCACATATACATCCCGCCGTTGATCCGCAGGGTTTCGCCGGTGACGTAGCCCGCTTCTTCGGACGCCAGGTACACGACGCCGGCGGCGATCTCCTCGGCGGACCCGATGCGCCCGACAGGGACCGCATCCAGGATCCCTTTGCGCTGCTCATCGGTGAGCGCGCGGGTCATGTCGGTCTCGACGAAACCCGGTGCGATGGCGTTGACGGTGATGCCCCGGGAGGCGTACTCGCGGGCCAGCGACTTGGCCACGCCCACCAGGCCCGCCTTCGTCGCCGCGTACGCGGTCTGGCCAGCGTTGCCCATCTCGCCCACCACGCTCGAGAGCAAGATGACCCGACCGAAGCGCGCCCGCATCATGCTCTTGATGGCGGCGCGTGAGGAGTAGACCGCGCCCTTCAGGTTGACCGCGAACAGCTGGTTGAAGTCGTCGTCCTTCAGGCGCAAGAGCAGGCCGTCGATGCTGATGCCAGCACTTGCCACAAGGATATCCAGGCGACCGTGACGTTTCGCGATCTCCGCGATGGCTTTCTCGACGTCACTCGACGACACATCGAGGCGCGCTGTTTCCGCGCTGCCACCCGCTGCCGAGATGACGCCCGCGACTTCTTGAGCCGCCGCTTCGCCGCTTGCGTAGCCAACGACGACATGCGCGCCCTGGGCGGCGAGCGCGATTGCGCTGGCGCGCCCAATGCCGCGCGAGCCACCGGTGACCACTGCTACTCTAGACTTCAGATCGAACATGCACTCCCCCTGACAGGGCGCGCCTGTTTACCACGTGCACGCACAAAACAAGGGTGAAAGTTAGGTCGAAGCGCAAACCGGTCGGCGGGCGTTTGCCCGCTCCAAGGCTTGGATAGGGCCTCACCGAACCCGCGTGGGTCGTGGCACTCGAGCGTGCGTAGTTCGCTTCGCGACGTGTGTGTCCGGTGACCCAGCGACCTGCCTGGACTTTTCGTGAGGTGGCGCGCTGCTTCAGCTCAGCGCGTCATGAAACGGTGTGTTGGCCGCTTCGCGCCGTGTGTAGCCTGGCTCCTCAGCGTGACCGGCGGATCGTTCAAAGTGTTTCGGCCAGCTTGCGGACGGAGTCGATCTCGAACAGGGACTGCACCTTGAGCGCCTTGTCGATCTTGCGAACCAGGCCGGCGAGCACGTTCTTCGGCCCGATCTCCAGGGCCTGATCCACTCCGAGCTCTCGCATTCTGCGGACGCTCTGTTCCCAGAGCACCGGCCCGTCGATTTGTTTGACCAGGAGCTCGGCGACACGCTCGGCCGCTTGATTCGGCTCCGCCTCCACGTTGCTCACCACCGCGAACGCGAGCGGGGCGATACGGATATCGCTCAGGGCGCGCTCCACGGCGCGCGCCGCGGGCTCCATCAGGCTGCAATGGAACGGTGCGCTGACCTTCAGCGGGATGGCCTTCAGCTTTCGCTCGCTGGCGAGGGCTGACGCGCGCTCAACGCCCGCTTTCGAGCCCGCGATGACAATCTGGCCCGGCGCGTTGAAGTTGGCCGGTGAGACGCTGCCCGCATCCGCTGCCGCGCGGCAAAGCTCGCGAATCGCTTCAGCGTCTCCGCCGAGGATCGCTGCCATCGCTCCCTCGCCTTCGGGGACCGCATCCTGCATGGCGTTGCCCCTCAGGTGCACCAAGCGCACCGCGTCCTCCAACTCGATGGCTCCGGCAGCAACGAGCGCGCTGTACTCGCCCAACGAGTGGCCGGCAGCCAAGCTCGGCGCGGCCAGGTCAGAGGCCAGCTCACGCAACGCGGCGAGCGCGGCCATGCTCGCGGTGACGATCGCGGGCTGGGTGTTCTTCGTCAGGACCAGCTCGCTCTCTGGACCCTCGAAGCACAACTTGCTGATGGAGAAGCCGAGCGCGTCATCGGCTCGCTGGAAGACTTCCTTCGCCGCGCTGCTCTCGTCGAACAAGCTCTTGCCCATGCCCACGAACTGAGTGCCTTGACCGGGAAACAACCACGCGACTGACATCGAGATTCTCCTGGCGCGCCCTGGGCGCGTGCGAACGCAGCGCCTCCTGGCGCTGGCGCGCGGACCTTAACTCACGCGTCTCGGGTGGCGAAACCCTCAGCTGCACCCTGGGCTACATGCGGGCGAGCGCGCTGGCCCAGCTGATCCCTGCACCGAGGGCGCACATCAGCACGGTTTGTCCGGGCTGGATACGACCGTCACGTACCGCCTCGTCCAGCGCGATGGGGATCGACGCGCTCGAGGTATTCCCGTAGCGCTCGATGTTCAGCACGAACCGATCCATGGGGATCTTCAGGCGCTGCGAAACTTGGGAAATGATTCGCAGGTTGGCCTGGTGGGGCACGACCCAGTCGACCTGATCGGTCTCCAGACCAGCGACCTCGAGCGCTGAC
>JAUILJ010000994.1 GCA_030433055.1 Polyangia bacterium | reverse complement strand
GCGCCCGTGGTCGCTGGCCCGCCGTCCAGATGTAGCAACTCGACCCCAGGGATGGGGAACGGTTGCCAGTCAGGGCCCACCGTACGCGGCAAGATGTCATCCACCTGGGACTCGTCCAGATCGAAGAGCTGAGCCAGGCGCGTGGTGAAGGGCGCGTAGCGCTGCTCGCCCTCCAGCAGGTCGAACAGCTGCTGCCTGCGCTCCGCGCTTGGCGATTCCGCAGGGATCAAATCACTGAGGGCAGACAAGGCTTCTCCAAGGGAGGCTCGTTCTCGGGGATCGCTGCCCGCGGTGTCCGTCGCCTCCAGTGCCTCGAGGGCCCAGTCGGGGAGTAGCTCTTTCATGGCTTACCTCCCGGGCGCGGAATCGGGTGTACGGCGGACTCGCCCGCCTTCAGCGCACCTCGTAGCTTGCTCAGCGCAGACGCAACGCGGCTCTTCACGGTGCCAATGGGGATCCCGATATGGGCGGAGATTTCACTCGAACTCAGGCCCTCGAAGTAGCCGAGCAAGAGCACTTCCCGTTGCTCGGTGGGCAGCTCTCGCAGCACTTCGCGCACCAGGCGCTGATCCGGGGCGGCGTCAGCACCGCTCTGGCTGAGCTCGGGCAAGGACTCCGCTTCCAAGCTGACGCTGCGCTTCACTCGAGCCGACTTCTTGCGGTCCAGGGCGCGACTGCGCGTGCGCAGCAGGAGCCACGCGCGGACACTGCCGCGGTTCGGATCATAGTCAGCCGCGCGTTTCCAAGCTTCGAGGAACACGTCGTGCACCAGATCCTCGGCTTCGTGTCGCTGGGACAGCACACGCAGGGCGAGCCCCAGCATCGTGGGGGCGTGTCGATCGTAGAGCACGGCCAAGGCGCGCCGCTGCCCGTTGGCGGCAGCTTGGATCAGCTCGGCATCTTCGAGGGGCTCGAGATCGGACGCCGAGCTGGGGGTTGACTGGACGAGGCTCACTCGACGCGCAGCGTAGCAGCGCTGTCTGGTGATGGAAACCCGATGCGCGCGCGGTGCTGAGCGCGGGGTCGGGCGACGCTGAAACGCCGCCGGGGGCGTTCCAGACACAAAAAGCCAACCCGCCTGCATCCAAATGGCAGGCCGCTGCGAACCCCAATACGGGCGCAGCTCACAGACTGAAGCGACGGGCGGCTCTGCCACGCCCTGGAATACGATGAGGCGGGTGCTTCGGATCGAACGCGGACCTGCGTGATGGGCCTCGCGTTCGAGACTGGCTGTGGTAGTCGCTGGCCGTGGCGTCCAAGCGCACAAGATCCCACAAGAAGCGTCCACGAGGCGCGGCCAGGGTTGCGTCTCTGACGTTGCGCCCCGGCGAGCAAATCGCGCTCGAGGTGGCCCTGGAGGAGCCGGATGACGCAGCCAGCCTCCAGGCGCGGATTGCCGCCCTCGCGGGACGTGAGCTCAGCGAGCTTCCGCCGCTGAAGCTGCTCAAGCGCTCCCTGGATGCGCGTCGCCATCGAATCAGGCACCGCTGGCTGTTTGAAGTGCTGCCGTTCGGCGCGGGGGAGGAGGTGCCATCGGGTCTGCCACTTCGCCAAACCCAAGACCCGGATCGGGTGCTGATCGTGGGGGACGGGCCCGCCGGGCTGTTCTGCGCCTACCAGCTCGCACGCCTAGGCATCGGCTCGACGCTGCTCGAGCGCGGCAAACCGGTTCAGCCTCGGCGTCACGACCTCAAGGCGCTGAACCGCGACGGTCGCGTGGACGAGGACAGTAACTACTGCTTCGGAGAGGGCGGCGCTGGGACCTACAGCGATGGCAAGCTGTACACCCGCAGCCACAAACGCGGGAGTGTTCGCGACGTGCTCGAGTTGCTGGCTCGGCACGGCGCTCCCGCTGATATCCTCACGGAAGCGCGGCCGCACATCGGGTCCAACAAGTTGCCCCAGGTGGTCACTCGCTTGCGCCAGAGCCTCGAGGAAGTCGGGGTCGTGTTTCGTTTCGGTGCACGCGTCGTCGACCTCTCTCGCAGCCCCAGTGGCGCGGTGCGTGGCGTGCGGCTTGCTGGAGGTGGCGAGCTGGCTTGTGAGCGCGTCGTGCTGGCGACGGGGCACTCGGCGGCGGGTGTCTACGAGATGCTCGCCGAGCTGGGCGTGCCCCTGGTGCCGAAGTCGTTCGCCGTCGGCGTGCGCATCGAGCATCCCCAGGCCTTGATCAACCGCATCCAGTACGGCAAGGCCGCGGATCATCCACGGCTCCGCAACGCCGCCTACCGCATCGTTCACAACACGGACGGCCGAGGAGTGTTTTCGTTCTGCATGTGCCCCGGCGGGTTCATCGTGCCCGCCAGCACCGAGCCAGGGGGCCTGGTCGTCAATGGGATGAGCCTCAAGCGACGTGACTCCCCCTTCGCGAACTCGGGGTTGGTGGTGCAAGTCGACGTCGCGGACGTGGCGCGCGCCCTCGGGTGTGAGGTATCCGTGGGGAAAAATGCTCTGGCGGGGCTGCATTTCCAGCGTCGCCTCGAGCAGGCGGCGTTTCTCGCGGGAGGGGGCGGCTTCAAGGCGCCAGCGACGCGCGTCAGCGATTTCGTGGCCGGCCGTGGCTCCAGCAGAGTGGGGGACACGAGCTACATCCCCGGGCTCGCGGCGGGAGACATCGCGGCGGTGTTGGACTCCTCGGGCTTCGACTTGGTTACGCCCATGCGGAGCGCCCTGGAGCGCTTCGGGCGGGAGATGGCGGGCTATGTGAGCGACGAGGCTCAGCTGATCGGCGTCGAGTCCCGCACCAGCAGTCCGGTACGAATGCCCCGAGACGAGCTGAGCCTGGAGC
>JAUILJ010000073.1 GCA_030433055.1 Polyangia bacterium | reverse complement strand
GCACTGCGGGCTGTCCCTATGACATCCCGACTCTCAAGACAGACGCCACACTCCAGAGCCAGCGAGTCGCCGTCGTCGGCGCGGTCGTCACGGGCGTTGGTCCCGATGGCTTCTTCATTCAGGAGAACACCACCAACTTCAAGGACGACGCTGGCATCTACGTCTTCAACGGCAACGACGCGAAGCCCAGCCTCGACGACATCGTCGATGTCACCGGGGCCACGCTGACCACGTACTACAGCCAGATTCAGCTGAATTCGGTCGAGTGGACAGGCACGGGCAGCACGTTCCACATGCCCCCGCGCGTGCTCACGGCGGGCGAGTTGACCCAGCTCGTGACCGACGGAGCGGCTTCGGTGCTCGAAGGTCAGCTAATCCAGGTGGAAAATGTAACCGTCAGCGACGCCGATCCTGTCGGTGGCTCCGGCGACATGAACAACGTCAACGAGTTCGAGCTCACCGGCGGCTTGCGAGTCGACGATGCAATCTGGCCCACCGGTCAGACCTTCATCGACCCGTTCCCCATCGTGGGCGAGGAGTTCCTCTCGATCACCGGCCCGGTCTCCTTCCGCAACGACTACTTGAAGCTGTTGCCTCGGGAGCCCAACGACCTGGTGTTCGCAGCTGCCGACGTGCAGGCGTTCAGCGCCGCGCAGGTCTACCAGCGCGTGGGAACCCTCGGCGATACCCTGCCGGCGCCCCTGGTCGTGAACCTGACTCGTCAGGTCGCATCCGCCACGCTGGTCGAGGTCACCTCGGATGACGGAAATGTCGCCACGGTCCCCGGCAGCCCGTTCACCGTGAACGCTGGCGAGTCGAGTGTCACCATCCCGGTCAACGGTGTTGCTGCGGGTACGACCACGCTGCACGCCAAGATCCAGGGCCAGACCACCGACGTCACGACCCAGATTCAGGTGCTCACTAACACCGCGGTGCCAAACATCCTGTCCATCGCACCGACGTCGGCCACGGTCGTCGTCAACGACACGCAGCAGTTCACGCTCACGCTGGAGCATCCCGCTCCGGTGGCGGGAATGAACCTGGCAGCTGCAGTCACCGGTGGCGTCGGTAGCGTGACCAATCCCATCGTGGTTCCGGGCGACGCTCTGCAGGTGACCTTCAACTTCACGGCAGGTGCCAGTGCAGGTGCGGGTCAGGTGCAGGTCAACGGCACCACCACTGCGGACGTGAACGTCATCGATCAGCCCGCGGATCTCGACATCGGTGGCTGGCAACTGGTGCAAACCAACAGCTCGAAGACGTTCGACATCCCCACGGGCACGAAGGTGCCTGCGGGCGGCTACGTGATCATCGCGCGCAACCGCACCAAAGCGCAGTTCGAGACCTACTACCAGCTCACGCTTGGAGCCAACGTGGTCTACATCGACACGGGTGACACCGGCCTGGTGATCAACGGCGACGAGACGTTCAGCCTGCTGGACGACGCGAGCGCCGTGATCGATGGGCCGAGCATCGCGATGCCCTCTAGTGCCGCGCGGAACTACCAGCGCGTCCAGCCGGTAGGCCCGCCGAGCATGGCCAGTTCCTGGCTCGACCAGACAGATGCCATCGCCAACACGACGCCGGGCAGCGGACAGACCGTGCCCGGCACCCTCGTGGGCATCTACATCAGCGAAATCAGCGACGCCTCCGGTTCGGGCAACTACCACAACGAGTTCGTGGAGTTGTTCTTCGACGGCGGCTGAGCCTTTCGCTCCACCTCACTCGGCGGCGAGTTCCACTTCGGAGCTCGCCGCTGCGTGTTTTGTGGGTAGCGTCTCTCGCGCGCTGCTCCACGCGGTTTGCAGCGCATCCCAGCTCGCTCGTTCCCGTGCGAGAATACGCGCGGCCTCGCGGCGGTAGGCTTCGTTCAGCTCCGGCTGGTCCTCGCGAAGCGTACGTGGCCGTCGGGCTCGGGGGTGAGACGCATCGGCTCGCGTGTCATCCCCCTCCGTCACGCCTTGCTCAGGCTCGATCCACAGCTCACTGCCAACACCGATCAGCGTCGGCATCCGGCCTCGCGATTTCGCCTTGCGAGGCTTCCGCGCGGGTGGCTGCTGGGCCACGACCACAGACAGCTCCGCGCGGCGCCTGACCTGGCTGACCGGTTCGCACGCTTCAGGAAGTGTCGGCATCGCCTCACGGGCTTGGTTGGCAGACATGGTCGCCCCCGTTGGCTGCCATGGGGGCGGATCCGGGGCCAAGTTTGCGCGAAGCCCGCCGCGCTAGGTTCATGAGATCGCTGCGCTTATGCAGTCCCCCGACGCGAAGGGCCGCCACGGCGCCGAGAGCACCGCAGCGGCCACTTGCGCTGATACCGAGCTAAGCCAGGAGCGAATCGCCACCCGACTTGGCGTTGCTCCCACCCACCACCGGATCGGTGTCTTCGGTCTCCAGCGCCAACCCGAGCACTTCGCTCATGTCCTCCACCAGGTGGATCTCCAGCGCTGCGCGAGTGGCTTCGGGTACGTCGGCGAGGTCGCGCTCATTCTGCTTTGGCAGTATTACCCTGCGGATACCAGCTCGGTGCGCGGCCAGCACCTTGGCCTTGATGCCACCCACTGGGAGCACGCGGCCACGCAAGGAGCACTCGCCCGTCATCGCCGTGTCCGGCCTCACCTTGCGGCCACTCAGTAGCGAGGCCAGCGCTGTGAAGATGGTCACTCCCGCGGAGGGTCCGTCCTTGGGCACGGCCCCCGCGGGCACGTGGATGTGCAAGTCTTCAGCGTCGATTGCGGCGCTGTCCAGGCCCAGCTCCGCCGCGTGGCTCCGCACGTAAGTGAGCGCCGCGCGCGCCGATTCCTTCATCACGTCTCCGAGCTGGCCGGTGATCTCGAGGCGCCCCTTGCCTGGCATGCGGGACGTTTCGATGAACAGGATGTCGCCACCGAACGGTGTCCAGGCCATGCCCGTCGCGACACCTGGGAAGGCAACGCGCTCCGCGACGTCACTGCGGAACCGCGCCTTTCCGAGGTAGCCAGCCACATCCTCCGCGTCGACCACGAACTTGAGCTCGGCGTCCTTGTTTCGCGCGACCTCGAGCGCCAGCGAGCGACCCAGCCGCGTCAGCTCGCGATCGAGTTGCCGCACGCCTGCTTCACGGGTGTAGTCCTCGACGATGCTGCTCAGGGCGGCGTCCGTCAGCTCGAAGGAACCGACCGGGATGCCGACTTCCTGCATGCGCTTCGGAATCAGATGGCGCCGCGCAATGTGCGACTTCTCCACCTGGGTGTAGCCGCTCAGCTCGACGATCTCGAGGCGGTCGCGGAGCGGCGCTGAGATCGTGTCGAGGCTGTTCGCCGTGCAGACGAACATGACCTCACTGAGATCGAACGGTGTCTCCAGGTAGTGGTCCGTGAAGTGCTTGTTCTGCTCGGGGTCGAGCACCTCGAGCAGAGCGGCCTCTGGTGAACCGCCATAGCCGTGCCCCAGCTTGTCGATCTCATCGAGCAACACGACCGGGTTCTTGACTTCGGCTTGCTTGAGGCCGAACACCACGCGCCCAGGGATTGCTCCAACGTAGGTGCGACGGTGTCCGCGGATCTCCGCCTCGTCTCGCACGCCGCCCAACGCGATACGCACGAATGGCCGCTGCGTCGCCTCCGCGATGCTCCGTCCGAGGCTCGTCTTACCCACTCCAGGCGGCCCGACGAGGCAGAGAATCGTGCCGCGCGGATTGCCGGACAGCTGCTGCACCGCCATGTGCTCGAGGATGCGCTTCTTCACGTCCTCCATGCCGTAGTGATCCGCTTCGAGCTTCTCCGAGATGGTGTCGATCTCGATGCTGGAGTCCGCCCGCTTGCTCCACGGCAGCGCCGCGAGCCAGTCGAGGTAGCTCCGGATCACATTGGCTTCCGGGCCTTGTCCGCCGGTCTGGTCCAAGCGCTTGAGCTCGCGGTCCGCGATCTTGCGCGCCTCTGGAGTCAGGCCCGCTGCGTCGAGTCGAGCACGCAGGTTGTCGGTCTCGTCTTCTTCCTCATCGTCACCCAGCTCGCGCTTGATAGCCTTCAGCTGCTCCCGCAGGATGGCCTCTTTCTGGGTCTTTCCGAGCGACTTGCGCACGTCCTGCTCGATCTTGGTGCGCAGCTCCGCGCGCGTGCGTGCTCGGGTCAGTAGCTCGATCACCACCTTCAGACGCTCAGCGACGTCGAGCTCGCTCAGCACGACAACGGCGTCCTCTGTGTCCAAGCCGAGACTCGCGGCGATCCGATCGGCAAAGCTAGAAGGATCACCCTCCGGGGAAGGGATCTCACCGAGCGCGCCGCCTTTTTGCGTGAGCTCTTCCAGGTGGGTGTGGAGTTCTTCCGCGAGGATCGATGCCGCGTCACCCGTGTTCCCGACCTCCGCCAGGAGCACACCATCTGCCCGCCAGAAGGGCGCGCGATCGTCGACGGAGTCCAGAGAGAAGCGATCCAGGCCTTCCAGAACGAGCTGATACACCTTCTCGTTTCGACGGCTGATGCGGATGACCTTGGCAAAACTCCCGACGGGATAGAGATCATCCAGAGTCGGCTCGTCCACGCGCGGATCGCGCTGAGTCGCTACACCGATGATGTCTCCTTCGTGGAGTGTTCCGAGGAGAGCCAGGGAGCGCGGGCGTCCCACGCTGAGGCTCAGCGTGGTGCCAGGCAGGACCACGCCAGAGCGCAGGGGAAGCAGGGCAAACGGAGAACTGGGCGCAGGCGCGCCGCCGCGTAGTTTCGTCATGAACGCGTACCTCATGCCGACGCATCGAGCATCTCGCTGCGCCGTGCGATTCCGCGCGGATCAATGCGCGCGGTTGTGCCGGTTGCTGTGAACCGACTCCGGAAGTGGAGGTCGGCTCGAGTGGGGTTACGAACAGCTGAGTGAACGGAACCTAAATTCGTTCACGAGCCTGTCAACGGCACCCGTCAAAAGTGGCTCCGGCTTTGCATGCACGGAGAACCGAGTCGCAGAAGCCTTGGACCATCCGCCCCGATGTCAACCCGGCCGGGCGCTCAAACCGCAAACCAGCAGCCGCGCAAGCTCGACCACCTCCGACACCGCTGTGGCCTCATCGAGGGCGAACAACCACGGAGGAGAATAGGCGGCACAGGCCCGCTGGACGAGACGACTGACACCCGAGAGGTCGTCAAAGGCAAATACCCCCACGGCGCGACCGTGGCTGAGCACCGCCTCGAGCAGCTTGGATTCCTCACTGGAGAAGTGCCCCACCCCAACCTGCGCGGAGGGGCACAAGACGAAGTCACACGCGTGAGCGCCTTCTGCTGCGAGACGGAAGAACACGCGGACCCTCTCCTCGAGGATCCGCTCGAAGCATTCCGCCGGATCATCCGAGGTGGCAGCTTCCATCGCTCTCACAACGGTGAGGTGGCGCGCCTCGGAGAGGGCGACCACGATCGCCTCCTTCGAGGGAAACTCCAGGTAGACCGTGCCGACACCGATCCCGACCTCGCGCGCGATGTCCCCAATCGTCGTCTTCGACGCCCCGTTGTCACGGAAGAGACGGCCGGCAGCGTTGAGGATCTCGAGGCGCCGATCAGCGTTCACAGCTTGGATTGTGTCAGGCGCGGAGGCTCGATTCCAGCTCGAGCTAGAGGTGGAAATTGACCGCGCGCAGGGAGCTGAACTCTTCGGCCAAGGCCTGGAGATCAGGCACGGAACTCGCCCCAATCAGCACCCCGCCGAGCCGAGACAACCGAGGGCGATCCAGCTCGCTGAATCCACCGCTCAGGCAACGGGCGGCGAGCAAACAACTTGGCTCGTCCAGCTCCGTGCTGACGAACACGGCCCGTCGCGTGAGCAAGCAGTGCAACTCGCCAGGGCCGAGCACCCACACACCGATCGACTCGTCCAGGCCCGAGACGAGAACCGCGGCAACTTCCCAGTCCACGAAGAACTCGTCGTAGCAGCACACCAGCTCCAACGCGCGGGCGCGGAGCACCCAGTCCGCTGACGCGGGATCGGAAATCAGCCGCCGCTCGGGCACCGTGCTGCCCGGGGGCAAGCGAGTGACCACCCCGCCGCCGGTCAGGCAAAGCGACCAGCGCTGCCTGAGGCTCTCCCAGTGGGTGAGCAGCTCCGCGAGCTCGCAGAAGAGCGGCGGCTCGAGCTCCAGGCTCCCGCTGCGAAACGGAGTCACACCCGGCTGCGGGTCGCTGGTCAATCCGATCGTGCTGTCATTCACTTCCGCGCGGACCAGCGACAGCACTTCTGGCTCGTCGATCGTCGGCTTCGCGGCGCGCGGCATGCGGCCGGGGGTCGGTGAGCGCGGTACGATAGGCATGATTCTAAGGCGGGGCGCTTTGCACAGCTCGGCCGGCGGCGAGCCTCGAAAGCAGTGACCTGCGAAGTCGTAGCCGGAACAACCCGAACCTTTCCCCGCCAACTCAGTACGAGCGGCGTGGAAACAGGTTTGAGTGTACTTCACGGCTACCGCCGAGCAACAGCGGGCTTGCCGAATGCCACGTCGGACCGCATGTGCAGGTCAAGAATCTGCGGCGCTCAGGCACCCAGCACACCCGCCGCAACCAGCGCCTCCAATCCCCCCGGCTAACGTGGAGAAGCCCCCGCTAATCCGCTACGTTCTGGCCAGGTGTGCTGGGCAGCGATGCCAGAGTGTGCTCCCCTGCATCCAACCCGAGGCACCCAATGCACATCATTATGGTCAAGAAACGGCTCGCCAATGGGGAGGCGTGCCCAAAGTGTATTCAGGCTGAGGAAATGCTCCGCGAGCGCGGACTGTGGGACCAGATCGACGAAGTCGTCTGGGCGCACGAGGACGACCCCGAGAGCCCAGGGATGCGTCTCGCGGCTCTCCATGACGTCAAGCTGGCTCCGTTCTTCATCCTCGACGCCGAGGGAGAGCCGCGAGTGCTCACCAGTGCGCTGCGCTTCGCAAAAGAGCTGAGCGCACCCAAGGCCCGAGCCTCTGAGCCCCTGCTCGACTGGAGCGCTGCAGCCTCGGAGCTGAACCAACTGACGCCTCCAGAGATCGTGCGCTGGGCGCTGCAGCGCTTCGGAACCGAACTGGGCATCGCCTTCAGCGGCGCCGAAGATGTCGCCCTGATTCATATGGCGGCGAAGAGCGGCTTTGGGTTTCGCGTCTTCTGCCTGGACACGGGCCGGCTACATCCGGAGACCTATCGGTTCCTCGAAAAGGTTCGTCTCCACTACGGCGTGGAGGTCGAGATGCACTTCCCTGACGCTGTGGCGGTGGAGAACCTGGTCAAGAACAAGGGGCTGTTCAGCTTCTACGAGGACGGCCACCAAGAGTGTTGCGGGGTGCGAAAGGTTGCTCCCCTGCGCCGCGCGCTGTCCCAGTACGCCGCCTGGATGACAGGACAACGGCGCGACCAGAGCCCCACGCGAACGAACGTCGACGTGGTCGAACTCGACCAGACGTTCAGCGGAAAGGGCCAGGCGCTCTACAAATTCAACCCGCTCGCCGCCTGGAGCCAAGCGCAGGTCTGGTCTTATATCCGCGAGGAAGAAGTTCCGTACAACGAGCTACACGACCGGGGTTTCATCTCCATCGGCTGCGAGCCGTGCACCCGAGCGACGCGACCCGGAGAACACGAGCGCGCCGGTCGCTGGTGGTGGGAAGAGTCAACGCAGCGCGAGTGCGGCTTGCACGTGAAGCACTAGCGCCCACAACCCAAGAGCAACAGCTGCGTGGCTGGAGCGCGGGCGACTCAGCGCTTGCCGAGCGCCTTGCCCAGCTCCCTGACGCTGCGATCCGACGGTTCGAGCTCCTTCGCACGCTCGTACTCGCCGAGCGCGCTCTTCTTCATGTTCGCGGCCAAGTACGCCTTGGCCAGGATCACTCGGTGCGATGCGCGCTGCGGCGCCATCAGGACGGCGCTCTTCGCCAGGCGGATGGCCTGATTGACGTCGGTGTTGAGCAGGCACATCGCAGCGCGCTCCAAGAGCTGTCCATTGTTGGGCCGGCCGAGGGATGCCTTCTCGTAGAACTGAGCAGCCTCCGCCCACTGGCCCTGGCGCTCAGCGACCTGCCCGCGCTGAATGTACTCGTCCGCGTGCTTGACGGCCACCGCCTGCTCGAGGTGCTGGAGTCGCTCGGCCAGCGCTGAGTTGTCGGGGTCGATGCTGACGGCGATCTTCACTGCATTCCTCGCGGAAATTAGGTCGGATTCTCGCTCGGCCTCATCCGCGGTCTGAAGGTAGCGTTGAAGCCGCGCCCGAGGATCCCTCGCGCGCTCCGCCTGCAGGCGCCGCATCGAGTCGCGTGCCGCGTGCCTTACCTCTTCCGTGGGCTTTGCAGGAGGCACCGAGACGCGCCGCATTCCGGCGCTGCTGAACTTCCGAGCCAGCGCGCGACGGCGAGCCTCGGAGTCGCGGCTACCGGAGACTGGAGGCCGAGAAGAGGCCCCAGGGGGAGGTCGAGAAGAGACACCTGGGGGAGGCCGAGAAGAGACACCTGGGGGTTGAGCGACGTGCGGCGCCTTGGGTGGCTTTGGGATATCGACTGGAGGGGCGCTGCTCCGAGCGGCTGCTCGGGATGCACGCTCGGAAGCTCCAAGCGAATTTTCGAGCGCCTCGTACGCGGTGGTCAGACGCTTGAAGATGCGTTCCAGCTGGGCCTTGTAAGGGCCCAGCTGTTTGCCGAAGTAGCGGTCAGGATGGTAGCGGCGGATCCCGGCGTGATAGACGCTGCGCAGCGTTTCCCGCGGGGAACCGGGCTCGCAGCCCAGGACGACATAGGGATCGGAGGACACGACCCGCTGCGCAACCTCGGTGATTTCGCGCTGCAGGTCCTCGGGGAGGTCGATGACCTCCTCGAGCTCCTGTACTGGTGCTTCCGGTGGAGGCGTAGGCCCGCGCTGCAGCTCGCGTCGCGCAACCCCCTGCTCGAGGAGCTCGGCACCCGAAGATCGCTCCAACCCTCCGGGGCGCGGGCGCCCCAGGTCGATCAAACCGCGCACCTCGAGCTCGGAGATCAACGGAGCAATCTGCTCGACCCCCGCGCCGAGCAGGGCCGCCAGATCCGTAACCGGTGATCGATCATCGATCAGCCCGAGCAACATGCTGGCGTCCGGACTGATACCTGACGGATCGCCGAATAGCCGTTTTGGGACCAGAGCCCCCAACTCATCCATCTTTGCTTGCTCAGGCACACCGTCGCCCTTCGGTGCTCATGCGGCGGCAATCATCGCACACTCCCACCGCGGGAGGGAGAGGGGCGGATTGCCCTCGTAGACGGCGGGTGAAGGCTGAGCGCATCGCGCCAGCCAGCGCTCCTCACCCCCAACCGAACCGCAACCGCACGATCTGGGCGCCAACTATTTGCACGGAGCACGCAAATATCTATTTGCATGAGCTGTGCAAGTAGTTCAGGTTGGAGCATGACCAAGCGACGTCCCCCCATGCTGTTGCTGGCGACTTTGCTCCTCGCCGCCGGTTGCTCGGAGTCACAGCCCAGCAGCGCTCCGGTCGTGCCGACGCCGAAGATCCTGACGGACCACTGCCAGAACGCGGTCGGCGCGCCACGCGTGGTCAAGCTGACCCCCAACCTCTTCGTGGCGGTCGGTTTCGACCTGGCGAACACCATCGTCCTGCACACCTCGGATGGCAACGTCGTGGTCGACGCCATGATGAGCCCTGAGCGCGCAGAACTCGCCAAGGCAGAGCTCGCCAAGGTCGCGCCGGGCCCGACCAAGGCACTGGTCTTCACCCACAGCCACATCGATCATGTCGGGGGCGCGAGCGTATGGCTGGACGAAGGCACTGAGATCTGGGCGACCGCGCGCTTCCGAGATCACTTCATCAAGCAGTATGGTGTCTTCCAGAGGGCTGAACGTATCCGTGGGGTAAGACAATTCGGACGCAACGTCGACTCCAAGTCGCTGGAGTGCTCGGCGCTCGGGCGGCGCCCGGATTTCGACTTGCACGTCGGCGGCGGCATCCGCATGCCGACCAAGACGTTCAGCGGGAAGACGTCATTCAAGGTCGGCGGTGTCGAGATCCAGCTGGTCGAAGCACACGGAGAAACCGACGACGAGCTCTTCGTCTGGATCCCCAGTGAAAAGGCGCTGTTGCCGGGTGACAACTTCTATCGGGCGTTCCCCAACCTCTACACCATCCGCGGCACCCGGGCGCGACCAGTCTCGGAGTGGATCGCGAGCCTGGATGCGATGCGACGCCTCGAACCCGAACATCTCGCCCCCTCTCACACCGTGCCGATGTCCGGCAAGCAGAGCATCCAGAAGTCACTCATCACCTACCGCGACGGCATCGCGTACGTGCGCAACGCCGTGGTCCAGGGTGCCAACGCCGGGCTCAGCGTGGATGAGCTGGCAAGCTCGATCCATCTGCCCCCGCATTTGGCCAACGCTCCTGAGCTCGCTGAGCTCTATGGACAGGTGGACTGGTCGGTGCGCGCAATCTACGACAACGAGCTGGGTTGGTTCGATGGCTCACCAGAAGCCCTGTACCCGCTGCCTCGGAAGGAGCTCTCGAAGCGAGAGATCGAGGCGATGGGCGGCCAGGCAAAGGTCTTGGACATGGCAAAGCAGGCCCTCGACAAGGGTGAGGCGCGCTGGGCGATGCACCTGTTGAGCAAGCTCCAGGACACCGCCGACAATTCCGCGCGAAAAGACCTCAAGCCGTTGCTCGCGCGGGCCTCACGTGCGGTGGGTGGTGACGTCTACAACACCAATGGCCGCGGCTACCTGCTGCAGGCCGCACTCGAGTACGAAGGCAAGGGCACGACCCTGAAGCCCGAGGTGAGTGACACGCTGCTGGCGGAACTCCCCGTATCCACGTTCTTCGACACGATGGCCACCCGCCTGAAGACCGACGAGGCCAGAGACGTGGAGGAGACGCTCAAGATCCAGTTCAAGGATCTGGACTCCAGCGTCTTCATTACCGTAAGGAAGGGAGTGGCAGAAATCGCGATGGGGGATCCTCTACCAGGCACTCCTGAGCCGTTCGCCACGCTGCACACCGACAGCTTGGCCTGGAAGCGCATGGCACTTGGGAAAGACAACCCGCTGGCTGCCAGCCTGGACAAGCGGCTGACCATAGACGGCGAACTGCTGCGTGTCCGCAGCTTCACTGAACGCTTCGAGAAGGGGCTGTGAAGCTCTCTTGGGAGCTCCCGAGATGACCGGCGCGCCCATGGACGGCAGGGTGAAGCGGCGCGTGCTCACGCGCAAGCGCATCATCGATGGGCTCCGCGCGCTGGTCGCGGAAGGCAACCCTCGGCCAACCGCAGACCAGATCGCGAAGCGCGCCGAAGTGTCCCTGCGGTCCATCTACCAGCACTTCTCCGACCTCGACGACCTCTTCGCAGAGCTGGCAAAGCAGTCGCTCTCCCCGAGCGGCGACTCGGAGCGCGTGGTGACCGGAAGCCTCACACAGCGCATCGAGCAGGTCGTGGAGCAGCGCGATCGCTACTACGACGAGATCCAGGACTCGGCGCAGCTCGCGCTGCGCTTGGAGGCCTCCTCGGACGAGGTGGCGCGCGCGGTGCGAGCCGTCCGTCGAGAGCTGCGGCAACAAGTGAGCGTTGCCTTCGAGGCGGAGCTCTGCGCGTTCCCCGAGAGCGAGCGCGAGGATCGCCTCGAGGCCTGCATCGTCGCGCTGTCATTCAGCACCTATGAGCTGCTCCGGACCCACCACGGCTTGAGCCGAGGGCGCTACCGCAAGGTAACAAAACGCAGCCTCGAGCTACTGCTGGCGCCTAGCGCTTGATCGCGGGTGGGATGGGGTACAGCTCAGCCAGCAGCGCGTTGTTACGGAACCCAAGCGCCTCGCGCTGAATGCGCAGGTCTCGCACCCGGAGCTTGGCGTACTCACGCTTGCGGTTGAAGTCCCCCACCAGGAGCCCGACGCCAGCCGAATCTGCTCGAGCCTCCGCCCGGCGGATCGAAGCCGCAAGCACGTCCAGCTCTAGCAGTGCCTGATTGATGCGATCTTCCGCGCGCCCCAGGGAAACCGCCATCTCCTCAACAATTTCCTTCTGGATTTTGCTGAGTTCGGCATTCCGACGGGCATCGGCAGTACGCGCCCGCAAACGCTCGAGATAGGGGCTCTTGAAGCCTTCTGCGGACAAGCGCTTGACCAGATCCCGGGCTCGATCCTCCATGCGTGAGCTAGCGTAGTGCTAGTGCCTCACGGCGTCGAACCCAGGACCTGGTGTTTTTGCATGCTGAGACAATGAGTCGCGCAGCGACTCCCGTGCGCCCCCAGTCTCCTGTGCACGCGACTCACATTTGCGCGACCATGACCGAGAAGTACTGCGGGTTGTAGCTCAGGGAACCGTTGCCGCGATAGCAGACGGCCGCCGTGTAGCGACCTCCCGGCAGGTTCACGAAGGTGTACGTGAAGGGCACGACGCCAGGCATTCCGGCGGTGGACAGTGGGTTGTGGAAGGGCGCAATCACGCTGCCCTGCTCGGACACCAGACAGGCCCCGACCTCCACGGTGGTCTCCGCGACCGTGATGCCCGCCGTGCCGTTCACGGTCACGACCTGGCCGTCGCGCACGTCGAACGGAGCGGTCTGGAACAGCGGGAGGTCGCTGCTCGAGAGGTTCGTCCGCCCCGACTTGTCGAACGTGAACGAGTCCACGTAGACGACACCGCTGGGGCCCTGAGGCCCTGTCGCGCCCCGCGCCCCGGTGGCGCCAGTTGCACCGGTTGGTCCTTGCGATCCAGCGGGCCCCGTCGCTCCGGTGGGCCCTGCAGGACCCGTCGCACCTCGGGCGCCGGTCGCGCCGGCAGGCCCGGTTGGGCCCGCTGCACCCGCAGGGCCGGTCGCACCACGGGCACCGGTCGCGCCCGTCGCGCCCGCCGGACCCTGGGCTCCAGCCGGCCCCGTCGGACCCCTCGCTCCAGTGGCGCCGTTCGCTCCAGTGGCCCCGGTCGCGCCGGCAGGCCCCTGCGCACCTGCAGGACCCGTCGGGCCACGCGCACCCGCAGGACCCTGAGCGCCCGTCGCTCCGTTCAAACCCGCGGGCCCTTGGGGGCCCATTGCTCCCTGAGGGCCCGTCGGTCCGACCAGTCCGCTGTTCGGTCCGACCCAGTTGCCCGACTCGTCGATCACCATCCCACCGCCCACGCTCACGGTGTTCGGAGAGATGTCGCCGATCGCGTTCTCGCACACCAGGGCGTACGGCGCGCTGACCAAAGGTTCACGGGGGCTCATCTCCGTGTCACCATCGACCGCCACCCCGAGATACCGCGTGGAACCGTCAAAGAGATCGGGGCTGAGCGGCGTCGCCTGCCCAAGAACGATGGCGAAGTAGCCGTCCTCGAGCGTCACGTCTACCGTT
Source organism: Polyangia bacterium (assembly GCA_030433055.1). GTDB lineage: Bacteria > Myxococcota_A > Polyangia > Polyangiales > Polyangiaceae > JAHBVY01. Next base: position 1,918 of record JAUILJ010000073.1, on the reverse strand, counting down.
TCGGTCCACAGCACACCACCCTCGGTGGACGCGTCGTAGAGTGTGAAGACGAAGCTCAGCGTACCATTCACTGGCTGGCCCATGTCGTCGAACAAGCGGCCCTGGTGCCCCAAGTACGGAGGCACGGTCTGCGCTACGGCGACGGACTGAAAGCACACGGCTGCTGCGGCCGCGGCGATGGTCAATTTGATGCGTGAGATTTTGCGCTTCATCGTGATCTACCCTTCCGGCCCGCGTCAGTGGACGCTGCCGACCAAACCGCCCTGCAACGAGTACTTCCCACCGCTAGCAGGCTGACTACTGCCCGGCGATTGCCCCGCGGAAATCATGAGTCTGAAACGGGAGCTCTTCATGTAGGCCCCTCCGGACAGCACCCGTGTACCCGGGGCGCCGGGGTCTGGCGGATCCGGCGGCACGCCTCCGGTTCCCCCCACACCGCCGATCCCAGCGGACCCGCCCGTGTTTGGAGTGCCAGCGGCGCCTCCGGTGCTGGGCGCCCCGGCGGCTCCACCGACACCCGCGGTCCCGGCCATGCCCCCGCTGCCCCCCGCGGGCGCCATCCCATCGGCACCCGCGTCCTGGCCTCGACCGCTCCGTTTCTTGCCGTCCGCGTCGTCACAAGCGAGCTGACCGAACGCCACACTGAGACAAAGTGCAGTGAGTCCCCAACCTCGCAGCGCCGCCCTCAAAGCGCGACGGGGCCGGTTGTACGACGGTGTAGTCATGGCGCCGACTTTTGCTGAAACCGAGGCCTCGTCAAGTGTCAGCGTGGCGCTGGAGCACGTCGACTTGATAAGCTGGCGGAAAGCAGCCAACTCGCATTCCTTAAAAGGAGTTTCCTTCAATGTTTCCGCGCAGCTTCTCGATCGCCCACGCCTGGAAGGGCGTGATTCCGCTGTTGTGTGTCACCGCGGTCGGCTGCGGCGACGCAGGCAGCAGCAACTCCGGCATCGGGCAAGGCGGTAGTTCCCAGGGAGGGAGCAGCCAGGGCGGAAGCAGTCAGGGCGGCTTTGGGGGGGACGGCTTCGGCGGCAGCTTGGGTGTCGACTCCGGGGCCGGAGGCGCCGGGAACAGCCGTTGTGCCAGCGGCGCCGAGTGGATCTACCTCGTCGACAGCAACAACATCTTGCTTCAGTTCCGCCCGGATACGCTCACGCTCACCCCGATCGGCAATTTGAACTGCCCCTCGAGCTCCGGGGACACGCCGTTCTCCATGGCCGTGGACCGCGACGCCACCGCGTGGGTGCTCTACCAGAGCGGCAACATCTTTCACGTCGACACCTCCAACGCGGCCTGTACGGCGACCGGGTTCCAGCCGGGGCAGTCGGGCCTCACCAACTTCGGCATGGGCTTCGTCTCCAACGACGACGACGAAGACGAGACGCTGTACGTCGCTGGCGGGACCTCCGTCACGGTCGGCAACGCCACCCTGGCGTGGGTCGATACTCAGAGCCTGCAGCTCTCGACCATCGGTCAGATCAACGGCTGGCCGGAGCTCACTGGTACGGGCAGCGCTCAGCTCTGGGCGTTCAGCCCCAACACCAACCCCCCGACGATCCAGCGCCTGGACAAGACCAGCGGCGCGGTCGCGCAAAACTTCAACGTGAGTCAGCTCGCGGGTAACCCAAGCGCCTGGGCGTTCGCGTTCTGGGGCGGCGGCTTCTACGTGTTTCTGCAGCGGGCCCTGGAGACCAGCACCAACATCTGGTTCTTCGACCCCAACACGCAGAACCTGACCCAGGCGCTGGGCAACACCGGCTACCGCATCGTCGGCGCAGGCGTCTCGACTTGCGCGCCGCTGGTGCCCCCAGCCTGACGCAGGGCCAGGCGCTCGAAGCGCACTCCAGTGCGCCTCCCCCCCCCCGGAACCAAGCCCTGGGGTCTGCCGCCGAACGCGTCGCTGAGTCCCCTTCCCCCA
>JAUILJ010000072.1 GCA_030433055.1 Polyangia bacterium | reverse complement strand
CGCACACAGCATCGGGTTCGACGGCCGCTGCATGCTGGCAACCCCGGAGTCGCTGCTGCGCGGACCGAAACGCTCAACCGAGGAGGATGCCAGTGAATGAGTCCGCAGCCCCCCGCGGGCGAGCCAAGCGCCGGCCGAAGACTTCCGACGGTGGTGGCCACCCAGTCACTCAGGGGCGGTTCCTCGAGGAAGACGTCGAGGTCGACTGCGACGTGGTGATTGTCGGCTCTGGAGCCAGCGGCGCCGCGGTGGCCTGTGAGCTGGCCGAGGCTGGGCAAGACGTTGTGGTCGTCGAAGAAGGCGGCTATTTTCGCCCCGAACAGTACGGCGCGATGCGCCCCAGTGAGACGCTGCGTCACCTATTTCGCGACGGTGGCCTGACCTTCGTCGTCGGCTTGGATGAGTCGCCGATGGTCAACATGACGATGGGGCGCTGTGTCGGCGGCTCCTCGGTGCTGACCGGAGGCGTCTGCTTTCGTATCCCCGGCTTCATCCTCAAGAACTGGCGCGAGCAGCAGGGGCTCTCGATGTTCACCGAGGAGGAACTGGAGCCCGCCTACCGAGCGGTGGAAGCCGCGACGCACATCGAGCAAGTGCCGCTCTCGATGCGCTCGGAATCCACCAACGTGTTCGGGGTGGGCGCCGAACGCATGGGCTACGAGCTCAAGCCGATGCACCGCAACACGAAGGACTGCAACGGCTGCGGGCGCTGCAACTTCGGCTGCCCGCACGGCGCGAAGATGAGCGTGGACATCGCCTACAGCCCGCGCGCCCTGCGAGCGGGCGCGCGCGTCTTCTCCGATTTCCGCGTAGATTCTTTGATCACGAAGGGTGCCCGAGCAGCCGGCGTCGAGGGCCGTATCTACAACGCGCCGGGGCTCCGCAAGCCGGGCGGCGCGTTCCGCATCCACGCCAAGCGCGTCGTGATGGCAGCTGGCGCCTACAACACGCCTGGTCTGCTGCGGCGCTTTGGGCTGGGCAAGCAGAGCGGACAGGTCGGTCGCAACATGACGGTGCACCCCGGCTTTCGCATGATGGCACGCTTCGATCGCAAGCTCGAAGGCTGGAAGGGTGCGCTGCAGAGCGCCTTCGCCGACGCCTACGAGGACCAGCGCATCACGCTCACGGCGCTCTACGTCCCCCCGGGTGTCTTGGCTGCAACGATGAAGGGCATCGGACCTGAACACATCGAGAAGGCAGAAGGGATCCCCAACCTCTCCATCTTCGGTGGCATGGTCCACGACGACCCAGGCGGCCGTCTGCATCATCTTCTGGGCAAGACGTTCAGCACGTACCGCATGAGCGCAAGAGACCGTGAGGCGATGTACACCATCACTCGAGTCATGGCAGAGACCTACTTCGCCGCAGGCGCTCGTGAGGTCTACTTGCCGGTGCTGGGCATGGCGCCGGTGTCGAGCATGGACGACCTCCGGAAAATCGACTTCCGGAGCATCCCAGCCAAACGCTACGAGTGCTCCTCGCAACACCCGCTCGGAACCACCCGCATGGGGGTCACCGCCGAGCACTCCGTCGTCGACCCAGACGGTCGCGCCTGGGAGCTGGACGAACTCTACGTCGTGGATGGCGGCATCGTGCCCAGCAGCTTGGGGGTAAACCCACAGCAAGCGATCATGACGCTGGCCACACGCATCGCGTGGAAGCTCCGGGAACGACCGCTACCAACTTGGTGATGGATCGGGCGACTGATCTGCTACCGGTGGGCGTCTCGCTCGAGTACGCGATCCCCGAGGAAGCGCTACCCGCAGGAGTACGCAGCCACCGCCTCCACACCGATGCGGAGACCGCGGAGTGGCTGCGTGAACTCGCCGGACAACGCCGCGGCTCGTTCAAGACGTTTGCCCAGCGCATCCTGAGGGAGTACGTGTCGGACTTCGACGCCAACGCGCTGCTCGACATGTACCCCATGTTCCTGTTGAGCAGTGCCCAGATCGGTGCGCTGTTGGGCCTACCAGCCGGCGCGCGCATCCGCTCCTGCCTGGACGTGGGAGCGGGGTCGGGGGATGTGACCCACGCGCTGGCTCCGTGGTGCGACCGGCTGGTGACGACGGAGCGCTCTTGGGGCATGGCCCGCCGCCTGAATCGCTTGGGCTTCGAGTGCCTGCGCATCGACCTCGCGGAAACAAGCGAGGGTCTGATCGGTGCACCCTTCGACCTCGTGAGTTGCTTCAACGTGCTCGATCGGTGCCCCAAGCCGGGGTCGCTCCTCGATGCGATCCGCGGAGTGCTCTCGCCCAATGGTCGCCTGCTCCTGTCGGTCCCATTGCCCTACGAACCCATGTACTACTCTGGAGCCAGGACCCTCGATCCGCTGGAGCCGCTGGATGTGGCTGGCTCGAACTGGGCGGCTTGCGCCCGCGATCTGTGCGCTCGCGTGCTCCCGGCGCGCGGCTTCAGCCCGACACTGCTGAGCCGGGCGCCATACCTCTCGGGAGGCGATAGCCGCCGCGCCGCCTACGCGCTGGACACCGCGGTCGTGATCGCGAAGGTGGAGGACGATGCAGACCTTCGCTGAGCGGCTGGCGGCGCTCGGGCTGAGTGTGATCCGCACGGAGTCACCTCACTGTTACGACGCCCACGGGCCGACGCCTCGCCCACTGGACGCGAGCGCGCCTCTCCCCCCCAGAACCATCCACCCGACATTCTACGGCTGCTTCGATTGGCACTCCGCGGTTCACTCTCATTGGTTGCTCAGTGAGCTTGCCCAGCTCCAGCACCGAGGTGGCCCTTGGGCGCTGCGACCAGAGCTCCTCCAGGCCACGCAGCACGCGCTCGCCCACGGCCTCACCCCGGCGCAGCTGCGGATCGAGCATGAGTTCCTGCTCGCGCATCCCCGCTTCGAGCGGCCCTACGGCTGGGCGTGGTTCCTGCGCCTGTGTAGCTCGCTCCGCAACGCACCCACGCTGCAAGCAGAGCACGCGGCTTGTGCGTCGTTGGAACAGCTTTGCGCGACGCGGCTCCTGACCTGGCTCGAGAGCCTGCCCTACCCCATCCGCAGCGGTGAGCACGGCCAAAGCGCCTTCGCTCTGAGCCTGCTCCTGGACTGGGCGGAGGGGTGGGAAGCGCCCTGGAGCGAAGGCTCGCACCGACGAGCCTCGAGCGTTGCAGAGCGGCACTTTGCCGGCGACGGCCCAGCGGCGCTCCATCTCGAACCGTCGGGAAACGATTTCCTGTCCCCGGGTCTGGCGGCGGCCGACGTGCTCACTCGCACGCTGACCCCTGACGCGTTCGCCGATTTCTGCCGCCGGTACTTCGCAGATGACCAGCTGCTCTCCCCCGTCGACTGTCCAGATCCAAGCGACGGCAAGCTCGCACACCTGATCGGCCTCAACCTGAGCCGCGCTTGGATGTTCCTGCGCATCGCGCGACACCTGCCAGGCAGCAGCCTGCAACGGGCGCTGCTGGGCGCGGGACACGCTCATCGCCAGCGGGGGTTGGAGCAGTGCCTGTGCGGAGACTTCTCAAGCTCTGCACAAGCCAGACCGAAGGATCTGGCTGCTCTACTGCCGTTTGCGGTCAGTCACTGGATAGGCAGCTTCGTCCTGCTGCTGGAGGTCGAGGTCAGGTTGCATCACGCAACCTGAGTGCGCTGAGCGCGACGGCGACGGCGCCGAGCGACCAGCAAGCCGAACACCCAGAGCCCCGACGTGCTCGAGCCGCTCGATGGGGCACCCACTCGACAGCCACACCCTCGGTCCACAATGTCGACCGGCGGTTCCTCGCACGGATACTCGCAGTCCGGAGCCCCTGCCGAGCCTCCGCCCGCACCACCGCTGGACGCGCCTGCTCCACCCGTGCTCGCACCTCCCACGGCGGCGTTCCCTGCGCTGGCGCCGACACCGCCTGTGCCTCCAGCCGCGCTCCCCGAGCTGCCGCCGGCGCCTGGACTCCCTGCACCGCCAAGCCCAGCAGCGCCGCCAACCCCAGCAGCGCCGCCAACGCCTCCCGCGCCCCCCGCGGGCGCCGGAGGGACGTAGGGCGCCCCACAGGTCTGAGCGTACCCGGAGTCCACCGGCAGGGCGCAGCCGTGCGCCCAGTCGGCCCCGGCGCCTTTAGTATCCACAGGGAAATTGCCACAGCCCGCTGTTGGCTGCCACTCGCCGCGCGCCGTGTGGCACGGTGTAACGTCAATCCCGCTCTTCTTCTCGACCCACTCGATGTGGCGGTGCATCACCGAGTACCACCCGCCGCCACCGCAGCCATCTCCATAGCTGGTGATGCCAAACACCCTCCAGCTCTGGTCGGCGAGACGCACGAAGACCGGGCCCCCCGAGTCACCCTGGCAAGTGTCCTTGCCTTCTCCGCCGATGAACGCCTGACCGTACTGGTCGAAGTAGCCGAAGGGCATCGCGACCTCGTGCTTGATCCCGAACTGGCCGTCATCGGTGTTGCCGAACCCCACGGCGACCACCTCTTGCCCCGGTTTGAGGATCTCCGTCTCGCACCCCATCAGGACGGGCACGATCGGGATGTCGTCCTGGGCTTCCTTCAGCACGCAGTAGGCAAAGTCGGTGCCGTGAGCATTGCCCCCATTCGGGCTACCTCCGGGAAACGTCTCACATTTTTCCGTGGCAACGACGCGCGCAGGTTCGTCGCCGTTTTCGCCGAACGCCACCTCGGGGATATGGTCCCCACAGTGAGCTGCATAGATCACTACCCGCGGATGGATGAGCGTCCCGCTGCAGCCTCCCAGGAACACGCTGGTCGGCCACTCGCAGCTCGCTGCGGGTTGTCCACCGTAGATGTTGCTCTGGTTTGGCTGCGCGGCGACGGGCAGTGAGAACAGGGCAGCGCCAAGCAGCGCGAGCACGGAGAGGGGCTTGCTCATGGGAGATGGGGCTTACACCATCCCACATCGACCCGCATCCGGGTTTTTCCCTGGGAAGCGCCTCTGGCCCACTCATCCATCGACGCGACATAGCTGGTTTTTTTGGGGGTGAGGCGCGGCTGTACCTGACTTTCGGCGTAGGATGCGCGCCTCATGGCCGAGGACATCGAAGCCCAATCCGCACCTCCCAAGCGCCCCCGTCTCGCTTGGAGCCGTGGCCGCTGGGCGCTCCTCGCGCTGGCTGCACTGGGCTTCGCGCACTGGTACGTCTCGAGGCGCTCGGCCACGGAGACTGCGGCGAGGCTCCATGGCGCTGCCAGTCAGTTCGCGGCCTGTGTAGTCGGCGCGCGACCTCCAGACCCTGGCTCGCCTGAGGCAAAGCGCGGGCTGGAAGCCATGCTGTTCAAGCGCTTGGCGCTGAGCCTGTCCAAGGCAAAGCCCCTGGAGCCTTGCGCCTCCTTGGCGGCGAGCCTCAAAGCTCAGGCCCAAATCCACAAGGATAATTTTTACCACCGCTCGCCAAACGAGGTCCAGACCATCGCGACCATCGCTGATCGCTTGGCTGGTCTCGACTACACTCGAGACGCCGCAGCCTGGTCGACGAAACCTGGCACAGACGCCCAGAGCCCGACGCTGGAGCTGATAGCCGACACCAATCGCCTGCTCGAGCTGACCTGCAAGGTCGCTCAAGCCGAGAAAGTGTACGACGTAGGAGCTTGCCCCCTTGCAGGAGAGGCCGCCCGCGGCGTGCCGGACCCGCGGCTCGCGCTCGAGGTCAGCCTCGGCGAACCCATCGCGGACTTTCGGATGACTCTCGCGGCGAACCCCGCACCACGCTTGGCCGTCGCCACGCGAGGACGCCGCGCCAAGTTCGGGGCCTGGGTAGCGGGCGCGGTCGCCCAGCCCGGCTCCGCTGCGTCGTGGCGAACCCTGAGCTTGAGCCTTCCCGATGGGCCCACCGCTCCGCCGGGACGGGAACTCCCCCAGCTCGGCTTGCTCGCTTCCGGCCAGGGGCTGCGCGTGACCGAGTCATTTGGCAATGCGGGCCGGGCGTTTTCCGTCGATGACGGCCTGCTCGCGGCCAGCTCTACGCTGAGCGTGGACCGAGCGGTAGACACCGCCGCGGAGCAGGCAAGTCGTAGTAGCCCGCCGAGCACGAGCGTCGTGCCGCTGGCCGCGGACACCTTTGCCTGGATCCTCCCGGCAACAAGCGGCGCGTCCACGCGGGTCGTCTACTACGATGCTCGAGGCGAGCAGCTCAGCGAACACGAGTATCCAGGCGCCCTGCTGACGGCGACCGCCACCCCGGCCAGGCTCTACCTCGAGCAATCGGGGCTTCTGACGGCACCCCTCGAGGCGCCCGGCGACCAGGCCGCCGATCTCGCTCCAGCGCTACCTCTCCCCGAAGATCTCACGCTGATCGAGACTCGGGAGATGTGCGGTGACGAGCGGGCGAGCGCGCTCCTGTTTCGCGGCGAGTCGGCTGCGTCGCTGATCCGCTACCCAGAAGGGAACGCAAAGCCGAGCACCGTGACCTGGCCCCTGACCTCGGGCACTCGCCCCAACTTGATCTGCGGCGCCTGCGAAGCTCGAATCCTCGAGGTAACGAAAGACCGGCTCGCCTTGCGTGATCCGAAAGACCCCAAGCGAGCTCAACAGGTCGATTCCCCTGTGCTATTTGGCGCCAACGCCGCGCTCCGCACCGAGGCAACCTGTGTCGATCGCACCACGCTGCTCGCCTTCGTCGTCGGCGGCGCGCTGCTGGTCCAGCGCGTGACCCCCGAGGGGAGTGAAGCACCCGTGGAGGTCGCCAGGCCGGGAGAGCAAGGCAACGCGACCCAGCCGCAGCTCCTGCTGCTTTCCACCGGAGGCGGCGCTCCCCCGCGCTTGGTGGTGTTCTGGCGACGCGCGGGAGGAAAGACCCGAGCAGACTTGCTGCGCATCGAGTTCGCCGAGAGCGTGGACCTCGGGAAGACCTGGCACTGACCCTTCCGATTGGTCGCGTTGTCACACTCCGTGCGCTCTCGGCGATGCCTCCTGCATGCGCCCGCTTTCGCTCAGCCTCTCGGTCAGCCTGTGCGTTGCATCGCTCGCAGGCTGCCGTGACGTTCCGTCTCCCGCTGCCCAACACCGGAGCGTCACGCCGGTGCCCGCTCACGCGCAACGCGTGGACCTTCCGGCAGCGAGCGCGTCAACCGTGGGGCCTCTGCTCCCCAGCGCAGCACCCTCGATCACGCCCACTCCACCTGCCGAAGCGCTGGCACCCAGTGAGGCGGATCTGGAAGCCACCCGAGCAGAGCTACGAAGCGATCTCGGGGACTCCATCCACCTCGGGACGCTGCGAGGCGTGTTCGTCGTTGCAGCTCCCAGAGCGATGTCGAAGGCCACGTTCGTGCAGAGTCACAAGTTCGTCGAGCGAGTGCTCGATGCCTACATGCACGAGCGCTTCGATCAGCTACCTCGCAAGGCGGTGAAGGTGCTGCTGTTCCCGGATGCGACGAGCTACGCCACGTACTGCAAGCGGCGCTATGGCGAACCGCCGTCGACTCCCTATGGCTTCTACCGCCCCGACGAGCGCCAGATCACGATGAACCTAGGTCCCGGCGTGGGCACTCTCACACACGAGCTGGTACACCCGATCCTCGACGCCGACTTCCCAGCGGCCCCTGAGTGGCTCAACGAGGGGCTAGCGTCGTTGTTCGAGCGCCCGGTGCTCACCCGCAAGGGCGAGATCCACGGCGCCACGAACTGGCGCTTGCCCCGCCTCACGCGCGCCATCCGCTCGCCGAGTGAGCGCCCCAAAGCCAAGCTTTCGCGACTGTTCCAGCTTGGAGACGACGAGTTCCGTGGAGCCTCGGAGGATCTGTACTACGCCCTCGCTCGCTACTTCTGTCAGTGGCTGGACCAGCGCGGTGAGCTCTGGAAATTCTATCGGCTCTGGCGAGAGCAGGCCGAGAAGGACCCAACCGGCGAAGCCAGTTTCCTCAAGGTAACTGGAAAGGCGCCAGCAGACTTCGATCAGGACTTCCAGCGCTGGGCGTTGCGCCTGTGAGCCAACCCTACAGGCCCCGTTCCCCGAGTACATGCCCCAGGCGCACGTAGAGCCGTGGCGCGTCGAAGCCCAATCCCCAGCCAATTTGAGCCCAGTGATCGGCCTCTACCTGATCGACTACGGTACCCCAGCGCTGCGAGTCAGTTGGCACGAGCCCATCACTCGCGCCGTGGCCACGCTCCAACAGGCTTCGTGTGACGCGCAAGATGGGGTTCGCGCTGCGGCCCTCGCTGACGACGCTGGCGTACCAGACGCCCATGACGTCTGGGACTTCAGCGTTGAACCGCTCCATGCGATGAGTAGTCAACGCCCAGAACCCTTCGACGTCAGCCCCCAAGCGCTGAGCGACGCGACGTAGCCCGAGGAAGTCACCCAACCAGCGCGTGCCGTGGTCGGCGACGGGCGTACCGCGATGAGGCGTACCGATGGTGGTCAGCGAAGCTACCCACTCGCCGAGCCCGAGGTGAGCCAGCGCGTAGCGCGCGTCCAGTCCGCCCATGCTGTGAGCCACCAAGTTCACCCGTCCCACCTTCAGAGCGATCACCTGCTCCGCGAGCTGCGCCGCACGCACGGGGATCGGCGCCAGCGGATCGACCCGCACGACGTACACCAGGAAGCCCTGACGGCGCAGCTCATCAGTTACCCCACGGAAATAATCAACCCGAAATCCTCCCACCTGAACGCGGTCAAAGCCCAGCACTCCATGCACCAACACCAGCGGATGCCGCGTTGGACGCAGCAACGCGAGCGCCGCGGAGGCGCGGTCCCCCACCGCTGCTGGAGTATCGGGGCCAGGCGCAGGGGACGCGGCAGGTTCAGCGGGCGCTGCTGGCGCCTGTGGCTCAGGCGGTCGCGCGTCGAGGCGCTCGGGAGGATCCGCTGCCCTGGGCGGAGAGAGGCGGCGATGCTGCTCCTGGGGCCCGCCACGAGCACGCCACCAGCTGAGCCCCGCCACCGCCCCGAGCAGCAGCAGGAGTACGCCGATGAGCAGCCAGGTCCAGCCCAGCCCCGCACTGAACCACGCGTCCACGGCCTCATCTTGCGCGCCGCGTCATGGGCGCGCAAGTCGCTGGCAGCAGCAGCCATCAATCGTCCTGAGCCGGTATCCCGAGCTAGAAACTTCTGGCGCTTGCTCCGAGAATCACCTAAGTATTCCGCCCTCGGATCCTTGGGCAACGCCTCCACGGGCGCGGAAACCCCAGTGATTCCGGACTCCTGCCGGAGTGGCGGAATTGGCAGACGCAGCGGATTCAAAATCCGCCGAGGTAACCCCTCGTGTGAGTTCAAGTCTCACCTCCGGCACCACTCGCTCTGAAGCTCACGCTCCGAGCGCGTGTGCGCCGCGCTTCCGCTCCCATGCGGACCGTCCTGGCCCCGGTCGCCCTGACGTGAATCGTGCGCGAGCTGGCCGTCCGTGGCTACCGGCGGGTGACGGCCGACGTGTACCCGCTGGCCTATATCCGCACAGAAACTCCAGGAGCTCTGGAGATTCAGCGTGAGCTACTTGAGCAAGCCGTAGGCCGCCAGCAAGCTCATTCCGAAGATCCACAGCACGACCAGCCGCCATTGCTTCGAGCCGAGCGTCCTGGCTCGACCCGCTTCAGAATGCGGCTCCGGGCTTTCCGCGGGCTTTTGCCGCAATAGTCTGTTCTGCGCTTCGACCGACTCCACTCGCCCCCTGAGCAGGGACAGCTTACGCTCGAGTCGCGTGAGCCGGTCTTCCGTCTCCACCTCGAAGCTCGACGCGGGGGTCGGCGCCGACAGCAACGTCGTGGTCTCCTCCGAGGCGGGCGTCGCTACGCTGCGCGGCGTCGGCGGGATTGGCTCTTCGAACTCCACCGAGACGTGAAGCGAGGACGAAGTCGCGGGATCGGCATCAGAAGGCGCTTCCCCGCGCCGGGTCACTACATTGGACTCGGGCTCCGTCACGTTCCTCTACTTTAGACCATCAACACCGCATCGCATGTCTTCACGCGGTTTTGGCCCTCACCCGCGAGACCGACGCTGCTTCAGCCCCAAGCTGCGCGCTTCGCTGCGCCCCAGATCCGTCACCCGGCGGGCAGCCGCTTCCAGGGTGGGCTCGAGCGGCGTCGTGAGATCGATGAGTTCTCCAACATCCTGAGTCGCACGCTCCGCGTGACGCCAGGCAGCGGCGTGCCCGAGCGTCTCTGGGTCGTGTTCCAGAGCTAGCTCCTGCGCCAGCTGCAGCCGCTCAGCCACCGCCTGGATCCGGCGCAGACGCTGCGCGTCACTGCGGCCTCTGCGCTCCGCAGCGTACATCGCCCGTAAGATCCCGATCAGATCCCGTACGGCTTCGAATGGAAACGGCGCGGCCAGAGGCATGAGCATCCAATGTTACACCCTTACACCGTCGCGCCGGCGTCGTCTTCCACGCTGCGCCGCGCTAGCCTTGGGCACGGAACGGTGCGTCTCACCCCCAACCACCACGCCACCCCACGCACGTCCGTCACCGAGCACCCTCGGCCCTCCTCATGCCCGACCGCTTTCCTCCCTCCAAGCTCTCAAGCCTGCTCAAGGGCGTGGAAGAGGCTCACCCGGGGGGCAAGCTCCGGCGCCTCTGGCGGGAAGTCGTCGGGACCCGAGTCGCCGCGCGGACCGAGGCGGGCTGGCTCAAAGGAGACGTGCTGACGGTGAAGGTTGCGTCACCGGTCTGGGCGCAGGAGCTGGCGCTGCTAAGCGAGACCATTCTCAGCCGGCTCAATGCAGCAGGTGTGCACGCGCGACAGCTGCGATTTCGCGTCGTGGACCTGGGCCGCCCGACTCGGAGCGCCAAGGCCACAGCCCACCGGCCGACCCCGAGTGCACCGCGTGCTCCGCTACCAGGCGAGCTGCTACGGCACCTGCAGTCGGTTGAGGATCCCGAGCTACGGGCGCGCATCCAGGACGCAGCGGAACTCACGCTGGCCCGCCAGTCGAAGCGCCGCCGCTAGGGTGGCCCTCGGTGCCCCACGCACGCGCATCACGATGCAGGCTATTACCGCGCGGCAACGAGGCGCTCGAGACCCTCGATACGCTGAACGATGAAGCGCTCGGCTGGTCCCAGCGTGTGCTCGGTAGACTTGAGCACCGCGATGTACTCGCGGAGCAGCTTCAGGTCGACCTCGACCTGACGCACGAACTGATACAGCTCCTCGACGATCACACCGGGCAGCGGCTTGGCGGAGAGCTGGTTTAGCTCGATGGCGTAGTCTACCCAGCTCCCCTTGCCCGTCGCTCGGGCGAGCTTGATCGCGTAGGACGTCGCTTTGTCTAGCACCGTGGGCGCGACCTCGACCCCACCGCGACGCAGGGACGCCAGCAGATTGCGTAGATAGTTCGACAGAATGCGCTCGGCCTCGGCGCCTCTCCCCATGGCCAAGACCTTGTCGGCGACTCCACCCAGCAGATCGAACGCATCGCCTTTCCGCGTGGCTTCGGTGTCTCCCGAAGGTTCCCCGGCGACGGCGGGGACGGCCGCAAAGGGCGCGGGTTCGAGCCCGGTCAGGGTCTCGGCCGCGGAGCGGTCCCGGTGTTCGGCGAGGGTCACACTGTTTACGCCCCCCGACCGCGCGGTCCGCACCATCAGCTCTTGTTTGCCGATCAGGATGCGATCGCCGTCTCCGACCTCCTTGGAGCCCTCCAGGCGAACGCCGTTGAGGTAGACCCCGTTCACGCTACCCAGATCGTGGAGCACGACGCGATCATCCTCGAGGGTGATCTGAGCGTGGCGCCGTGACACAAGGCCATCGTCGAGCACGATCTGGCAACTCGCGGAGCGCCCGATCACGGTCTCGAACCCGGTGAGCTTCAGATCCCGTCCCCGGTACCGCACCCAGGCGAGGAGCGGCCCCCGGGAGGAACTCACGGCCATCCGAGGTTCGGTACGCCGTCCGCTGTCCGACTCCGAAGACACTCGGATCAGGTTACCTATGCCACCGGGCCACGTCGAGCACTCGACAGCACCCAACCTGCAATCCTTGGGGTCTCTGCGCTGGCCTAGATATCCTAGAAATCGCTGAATTCGGGCGAACGACCGTTCCCCCTCCCGTCACGCTCGGAGCCTGGGCTGGGCTATACCCTTACTCGAGCGCAGCCGTACTCGAGCGCAGCCCTATTTGAGCGCAGCCCTATTTGAGCGCAGCCCTATTTGAGCAGCAGTCTCACTTCAGCGCAGCAAGGCGTTCTAGGCCTTCCAAGCGGCTGAGCAGAAAGCGCTCGTTCGGCCCGAGACTGTTGGAGCGCTTCTTGAGCGCCGCGACGTAGTCCCGCAGGCGCTGGCGGTCGACGCTGTCCACCTTGCGCAGGCCTGAGTAGAGCCCGTCGACCACCGCTGCCGGGCAGGGCCGATTGAGCTTGGTGTAGATACCGATGATGTAGTCGACCCAGCGCCCCTTGCCCGTGGCGAGCGCGAGCCGCGATGCATACTCCGCGGCCTGATCCACCGTGCGGTCGCTCACCTGCAGACCGCCCTGGAGATCGCTGGCGACACCGTCCAGGTAACCACTGAGGATCCGCTCCGCCTCGGCGCCCCGTCCCAACGCGAAGGCCTTGTCCGCCAGGTTGCCCAGCAGACCCACCGCGTCGGCAGTGGTCGCCGCCTCCATCCTCATTTGGGTCTGTGCCCGGTCGTCGCGAGCCCGCAAGAGCAGCATCTGCTGACTCCCGATTTGGATTCGGTCGCCGTGCTTGAGCACCAGGCTGCCCATCAGCTGCTCGTCGTTGACCAGGACTCCGTTGCGGCTCCCGAGATCCTCGATGCTCACGTCGGATTCGCCGACCGCCAGCAGCGCGTGGCGCCGTGAGACGAGCGGATCATCCAAGGATAGTTGGCACTCGGCGGCACGTCCGATCACGAACTGTCCAAGACTGAGTTCGAAGTCGTGTTGGAGATAGCGCAACCGATATTTCATGCGCCAGGGTCGGCAGCCAAGCGCGACAACGCCTGGCGCCGCTCCGCGCTCTCCTCGGTTACTTCCGCAAGGATACGCTCAATGGAGCCTCGCAGCTCATGCTGCGCCTCCGGCGGAAGCGTCGTCAGCTCGGCGCTGACGACTGCAGGAGGCAGGCGGTTGGCTGCGGCGAAGACGTCCAGCGCCCAGCGGCCCCAGCGGGCCTGCCCCAGCCTGCGAGCGAGACGGGAGGCGCTCACCGCCACCGCGTCCAGGTGCTCCGGGGCCACATGGTGATTCGCGGCCAGACGTCCCTCGATGTTGGCCCGCGCCCGCTCGAGCAGCCTCTCGACGTCTTCTGTACGGTTCACGGTCTCCGCACGCTGCAGCACCTCGATCAAGAGCTGTAGCGTCCAGTTCTGCTCGGTGGCACCCACCACGCCACTGACCGTATCGTCTTCCACCCGGTGGTCGCTGCCGCAGTTTGGGCACGTTCCCGCTTCCGCGGGGTATGGAACGCCACAGGCCGCGCAGCGCGTCATGAACCCGGTCGCTCGGCCTGCCCCGCGCTCCGAGTCGTCCAGGTGATAGAAGACCAGCTCCTGAGTCCCCAGGCGGACCCGGTCGCCATCACGGAGCTCGTGGACCGATGTCAGCTTATCGCCGTTCACCAGCGTGCCGTTGCGTGAGCCCAGGTCCTCCACCGTGACCCGACTCCCACGCACGGTGAGCTGCGCATGCTCCCGACTGACGAGCGGGTCGTCCAGGGTCACATGACACGTTGGACTGCGCCCCAGCACGGTAACGCCGGGCGACAGATCGATCTCTTGCAACAAAAACCGAAGTCGGAATCGCACCGCTAGCTCACCTACATCGTCGCCAAAACCGCGCCCCCCGACGAGCCTACCATGGCTCAGATTGGTGGCTGCTACCAGCGATGCCGGGAGAGAACGCGCAACACCCCGACAGTGAGCTGTGGATGTCGGGTCAGGCCGTAGACCTTGAGCGCATCTTCCGCCTGGGCGCGAATCCAGCGTAGCGCGCCCAAGGTCCCCAAGCTGCCGCGCAGCGGGCGACCGCGCAGGGTGGGTCTCAGCTCTGGCAGACCTTCGATGACCTGGGGTGCTCCACGCAACGTGACCACCGGCACTCCCACCAGCCCATCGTGGATGGTCAGCTGACCCAGATCGAAACGCAGGGTCAGCGCTCCACCCCAACCTGGCGCGACCGACGCCCGAGGTAGGTCTGGGGGTGAGGGTGGGTCATTCACGACGATGAAGACGGAGCCCTGGAGATCCTCGAAGGCTTCCCGCTTGCCGGAAGACGCTTGGACATTGGCCCGGATCACGTCAGCAAAACGCGCCGCCAGGGCGTTCCGCTCGGTGCCGGGAGCCAGCACTACCGCGGGTTCCACTGATCGCTCCTGTCAGCAACCTGGCTACCAAAGCCAACCGCCGCGCCCTGGGCAAAGCCGCTCATCTCGCACCGGGTTATCGGCAGCTCCGAGTCCGCGTCAAGCGCGCGAAGGTCCCGAGGACAAACATCCCCTTGCGAGAGTCGGTGCAGGCTGGAAGGCTCCGCCCCCATGCAGCTCCGATTGGCAGGCCTGACGGGGGCAATCCTCGTCGCGAGCAGCCTGGCAGCACACGCGGACCCTCCAACCAACGGCGCTCCAGGCGCCGCCACGCCTCCAAACGCCGCCACGCCTCCAGGCGCCGCCACGCCTCCAGGCGCCGCCCCGTCAGCAAGCACCGCCCCGTCAGCAAGCGCTTCTGCCCCGACCGGCGCCCCTCCGGGTGCGCCGTCTGCCCCGCCAAGCGGAACACCCGGGACAGCCCCCGCTCCGAGCGCGGCGCCGCCTGCCGCCGCGCCGCCTGCCGCTGCACCGCCTGCCGCTGCACCGCCTGCCGCTGTACAGCCTGCCGCTGCACCGTCTGCTGCCGCACCGCCTGCCGCCGCACCGAACTACGTAGCTCCGACCAAAGCCCGGGTTGAACTCAAGGTAGACTATCCGGGCGCGTGGCTCGAGCTGCGCTCCGTCACCTACGGCGGCCCGTGGCGCCGCGCCTGCCTGGCTCCGTGCGGAAAAATACTCGAGGTTGATGGCATGGAGGCCCGGGTGCGTGCCCCCGGGATGACGACCACCAACATCTTCCGACTCCAGCCCGGGATCGGCACGGCGCGACTGAGCGTAGACGGTGGCAGCAAGACCTGGCGTGACTGGGGAGTGCTCTCGTTGGCCATCGGCACTCCCCTTGCGTTGGGCGGCGGAGCGCTCTACGGCTTCGGACACTACCAGGACTCCGAGGGCATGAAGACCGCAGGCATCGCCGCCCTCGCCGTTGGGGGCCTCGCTGTCGTCGCGTCGCTGCCCATGCTGATCAGCGGCTCCACGAGCGTGCGCGATTTCAACGGAAAGCTGATCGCCCGCAGTCGACGATCGCACTTCGGCGCCTGGCAGTTCTGAGCGACATCACGCCCACGCGGCCAAGCCCCTAGGTGCGCGCTCGGGTTGCTCAGCGAGCA
>JAUILJ010000993.1 GCA_030433055.1 Polyangia bacterium | reverse complement strand
CCATCGGCGAGTTCCAGCTGATCCAGCTCAAGCTGGCGAAGATGGAGGTCGCGCGCATGAACATCCAGAACCTGGTGTTCCGTATCATCGAGCTTGGTGCCGTGGGGAAAAACATGGACATCGCCGAGGCCAGCGCCTGCAAGCTCTACTGCGCCCAGACCGCGATGGAAGTCGCCCTCGAGGCAGTGCAGCTCTTCGGCGGCAACGGCTACATGTCGGAGTTCCAGGTCGAGCAGCTGGCGCGGGACGCGAAGGTGCTGCAGATCTACGGCGGCACCGACGAGATCCAGATTTCCCAAATCGCGCGCACGTTGCTCAGCCGCTGAGCTTCACGGCACGGGCGGTTCACGCCAACCTTTCGCCGCGCCTCACCCCCTGATCCAACCGCCGCGACTACGCTTGCGAGTTTGGGGGTGAGGGATCCCAGGTGCTCACTTCATCCAACGACTTGCGCCGCAGATCCGGAACCTGCGCGTCCTCCGCGGGGTATCCGACCGGAAACAGGATGTACGGCTTCTCGTTGCTCGGCCGACCCAGGATCTTGCTCAAGAAGCCCATTGGGCTCGGCGTGTGAGTCAGCGTGGAGAGCCCCATGCGGTGCAGCGCGGCGACGAACAGCCCCGCGGCGATGCCGCAGCTCTCCTTGGTGTAGTAGTTCTTGCGCCGAGCGCCGTCGGTCTCCAGGCCATACAGCTCCTCGAACAGCACCACGATCCAGGGCACCGTCTCGAGATACGGCTTCTCCCAGTTGGTGCCGAGGGGCCGCAGCGCTTCGAGCCACGCTTCAGGCATGCGCCCGCCTTCGTAGCTCTCGTATTCTTCCTTCTCCGCCGCTTCGCGGATCAGGCGCTTGGTCTCCGGCGCGCTGATGGCGACGAAGTGCCAGGGCTGACGGTGAGCTCCGGAGGGCGCCGTCGAGGCGGTGCGAATGGCGAGCTCGATGGCTTCGCGCGGCACTGCTCGGTCGCTGAAATGCCGAACGCTACGCCTCTCATCCATTTCCGCGTAGAAAGACTTGCCTCGCTCGAGGGTCGTCGCCTCGTCGAGAGGCACCGTGCGGTAGGGGATGAAAGGGTAGCGTTCGTCAGGCTTCACGCCTTGGAGGCTACTTCAGGAAAGCCAGCGCTTCATAGTCGTTGTGGCCGGGTTCCAGGCCGTAGGTCGGCGAGGGCTCGATGACGACGTAGTACGTGCCCGCGTCGGTGAGAGCCGACGTTACGAGCGTCTCCTGGTAGTCGAGAGAGTCGCTATCCGCGACTAGCGCGTCCGAAGGGTCGTAGACGCGGAAAGCCGTGTCCGTGAGCGGATCGCCATAGGTCTTGAGGTACAGGCTCTTTCCTACGTCGCCGGCCGCGACCGTCACGGCAAACCAGTCCACGTCGAGGTCGTCAGTCAGGCTCGCGGCCTGGACCACCCCAGGGAGCGCGAGCGCTGTGGCACTGGCTTTGTCGCCGTTGCTGGCACCTTCGGCAACACCGGTGGCGTCATACGCGTTCGCGGTGATGCTCGCGGTGTAGCCGCTCTCTCCCGTGTTGTCCCAAACCACTCCGTACCAGGTGCTCGCTGCTTCTGACACACCGAAGAACGAGGGATCGAACCCGAGCAGGTCTGCGAACTTCTGTGAACCGCCCAACGCGGCTAGTGCGGGATCCCCGGCTCCGGCGGTGGTCGAGAAGTCGAGGATCTTCAGCCCTGCAGGCACGTCGACGCTGACGTAGTGCGATGCGAAGGCATCGGCGATCGTAACGTCCGTGGTGTCATTAGGGGTCAGCGCGGTAGGCGTTCGGGCCTCGATGTCTAGGCCCTCGGGGTTCGGGAAACTCTCTTGGGCTCCGTCAGGGCCACTCAGCACCTCAATGGCATTGGCGCCAGCTGTCGCGTCGCCGTCGATCAGCAGTGTCACCTCAGCGCTGAATGGAGTGACGCTGCTCACCTGTGCGTTGACGCCGGCGGGAGTGGTGACCGCCAGGTTGGTGTACTCGAGCGGAGTGAAGAGGCCGTCGCCGGTGCTGGTGTCGTCGAACGGCCGCGACGAGTCCATGTTCTTGATCGTGGCGAGCACGATGCTGCCCTGCGCCATGGTGCCCCGGGTAACGACGGCGATTGGCGACCCCAGATTGAAGCCTTGCGCGTAGGTCAGCGCTTCGTCCCCGGTGGTCACGGTGACGTCGCGCAACCCGATGCTGGCGGTGCCGGCGATCGAGACCGTAGCGATCAGGGCGGTGGGGCTGGCCACGCGCACGCTGTCGACGGTCACGCCGTCGCCGAAGCTGACCGTGGTGGTGTCGTCCCAATTGGTGGCGAATCCGCTGAGGGTCACCTCGGTGGACGCGCCGAGCAGCGCGAAGCCAGGGAACACGCCGCTCACGCTGGCGCTGGTCTCGAAGCCCGTGCCGTCGGTGCCGTCGGTGCCGTTCTCACCGTCCGCGCCGTTCTTCCCGTTCGCGCCGTCGGAGCCGGAGCAACCCGCGGCCAACATCAACGCAACCAAACCCAAGCCAAACTTTCGAATCATGTGCTTCACCTCGTTCGCTGCGGTGACCCAAGCCCGGATCGTGCGTTCCGCTGCGAGCATAAAAGGGGCGGAGGGCCATCCCCCGCCGGAGAGGTGGAGCGACATGCCAGCGCGCGTGTGGGAAAGCAACCACATCTCAGTACATAGTGTGTAAATGCTGGAAATTACTAGATATCGAGGGGTGCTCGTGTTCCAGTGGCGTGGAGAGATCGGAGCCTAGTTCCGCTTATAGCGAAAGTGTGGAGTCTGGGTGTGTCTCAAGCTGTCGCAGACCGTTGGTCTGGAAAGGTTGTACC
>JAUILJ010000071.1 GCA_030433055.1 Polyangia bacterium | reverse complement strand
CCCCCGGTTACCTTTTGAGACTGCGTCGGGACGGACGCTCCCGGTGTCATCTCGAAGCAGCTCTGAGCGCGTGCGCCGAAAGCGATCGGCGCACGCCGTGTGTTCGCTCAGCCGCCGAACTTCTTGGCTACGCCCGCCAGATCCACACCGGTCGCAGCCTTGATTTGCTCCGTCGCGCCGATGGCCTTGCGCGCGAGATCGCTGCCGGAGCTGTCTCCAGTCGGCAACACGCTCAGCTTGCTGATGGCGAGTGAGTGGTGAGCGCCCGAAATGTGCGCCAGCATCGGCACCAGGTTCTGCAGCGCCAGCACGTCGCGCGCAGAGGCACCACCGCTCTTGTAGGAGTCGATCAGCGCCTTCAGGCTGCCTGCCTCGGCGCGCCCACGCTCCAGCGTGTCCGCCGCCGAGCCCCGGGCGGACTCCTCGGCTGCGCGCTGCTTGGCGATCGCCGGTTGCACCACGTCAGCGTCCAGACGCCGCTTCTCCTGGGGAGCGCGAGCTTTCTGTCGTTCGATCTCCGCGGTGACCTGAGCGATCAGCGCTGCGACCTCACCGCGCGCCTCCTGGATCATGGCCTCGCGGCGGCTCGTCGCATCGGCGATGCGCTTCGTGGTCTCTTCGCGTTGGATCTGCAGGTCCGCGTCGATCTTTGCCATCTCGCTCGCTGCCCAGTTGCTTGCCTGCTGAACCGCCGCATCTGCTCGCGCTTCAGCCTCGGCGATCGCCTGGGTCATGTTGAGGGACGCGCCTCGGATGCGGCCGATGCTGGACAGGTAGTTCACCTCGTCGGTCACGTTCTGGATCTTCAAGGTGTCGAGCACCAGACCCATGCGGCTCATGTCGTGCTCAGCCTCCTCCAAGAGGATCGAGGCGAAGCGCTGCTTGTCCTCGTTGACTTCCTCGGGTGTCAGGCTGGCGAGCACGCCGCGCAGGTTCCCCTCGAGGGTCTCCTTGGCGACGTAGTAGATCTCGTCCCGGGTCCTGCCGAGGAATCGCTCGACCGCGTTGGAGAGCAGTGGCTCCTCTCCAGGCAGCTTGACGTTGGCGACGCCTTGGATGGTCAGCGGGATACCGCCTTTGCTGAAGGCGCCCGAGACGTTCACCATCACGGTGAACATCGAGAGATCCATCACGTCGACCCGCTCGATCAGCGGCTTGCGCAGAGACCGGCCACCTCGCACGTAGCGATAGGCGAGGGTGCGACCCTCCAGGCTGCGCTGGGCACCGCTGAAGATCAGCGCCTCGTTGGGGGTGGAGACCCAGAGCAAACGCTTCACGGTGGCGTACAGCGCCACCACGACCACGAAGGCTGTGACGCCGATCACGGTGATGATACCCATCACACACCTCCCTTGCTGCCCGGGGGCAGAGCCTTGGGTTTGCCCCTGAGGAGCTGGTCAATGTCCACGCCGATGGCGCTACCGGTCTCTCGGAGCACTTCGGATACTGCCGCGGGGAAACTTGCGACGGCGCCGGTGAAGCTGTGGCCATCCCCGCCGTCGACTACCGAGAGCTCGCCAATCTTGGCGCGAGTCACGCGCGCGACAGCCGCTTCGACCAGGGACCTCAGGTGCTGCAACACGTACAGGTCGCGGCCATCGGCGCCGGCCTTTTGCCACTCCGTAGCGACCATCGCCAGGGCTTGCGCCGAGGCCTTACCGCTTTCGATCACCGGCGCGGCGCGCCCTCGCGCCTCAGCCTCGGAGGCCAGGCGCTGAGCCTCAGCCGGCAGATACACATCACACTCGAGGCGTAGCCGCTCGAGATCGGCGCGCAGGGCCTGCAGCGCTTGCTCGGCCTCGGCGCGCGCTGTCTCCGCAGCGACGGCCGCCTCGTTCTCCACGCTCTTGGCCTGGGCCTCCAGCTGAGCCAGCTCTGCGCGCAGCTGGTTTTGCTTGGTCAGTACCTGCGCCTCGGCCTGCTTCTGCGCCGTTTCCGCGCGGCGCCGTGCTCCGGCCTGTGACTCGGTGATCGCCTGGTTGGCCTGGTTCTCTGCGTTCTGCGCGTCGCGAATCATGTGCGCGATACGTGTGCGGCCCAGGCTGTTCAGGTAGTTGGCGTCGTCGCTGACCATCTGGATCTTCAGCACGTCCAGCTCTAGCCCGAGCTTGTCGAAGTCGTCGGTCGCGTTGCGGATCAACGTGTTGGCGAACTTCAGGCGGTCCTCGTTCACTTCCTCGGGGGTGAGCTCCGCCACGACCTCACGCAGCACGCCTTCCAGCGTCTGCTGAGCGATGCCGGCGATCTGGTTCGGGGTCATGTTGAGTGAGCGCTCGATGGCGTTGCGCACGAAGCTCGGGTTGCTGCTCACCTTCACGTTGGCGATCGCGTGCACCATCAGCGGGATGCCGCCGCGGGAGTAGGCGTTCTGCACTTCGACCTGCACCGGCACGAGGCGCATATCCATGCGGTTTACTTCCTCGAACATGGGGATGGCGAAGCCGCGGCCCCCGTGCAGCACCTGGTAACCCACGCTGGAGCCGTCTTTCAGCTTGTGCTTGCGGCCGCTGATCACGACGATTTCGTTTGGCCGACAGATCACCAACCAGCGGCCGATCACCCAGATCAGGATGAAGAACAGGACGACGACGCCCACCGCCAAGCCCAGGATTTGAATCGCTGCTTGCGGGTCGCCGAGCGGGCCCGGCGTGATGTCGCCGAGCGGCCACGGCGCGGCAAGCACGCTTCCCCCAACCATTTTGAACATGCGCAGAGGATATCCTCCGGACAGCGGTCGCGGTTGCGCAAAAAGTGGCGTGAGCGGGTGGCCACCGCTCATCCCAGTGCTGCCCGCGGTCACGCAAGCAACTCGAGGGTCCTTCTAGATCACTCGATACGTGCTTTGCGTCGCGAACTCGGCGGCAGCCACTCCTCGGGAGCACGAGAGACCTGGAGCACGCCGGTGCTGTTTCCGCCGCTGGTGTCCACGTCTTCCACCAGCACCAAGTCACCCGCTGCGAGCGCTTCTTCGTCGGTGGTCACCATGAAGTCGACCGTCTGACCGCGCAGCTCGATACGGACCTTTCCATGCCCACCTTTGGTGCACGGGACGAGCACCTTGCCCACCTGACCGATGGCGTCCCGCGCGGTGCCCCCACTCGTGGTCTGTGCGCGAGCCAAGGCGCGAAAGGCCCATGACACCCCGAAGCCCGACAACAGGCCCAGGCTCACGGCGACGATCAGCGTCGTGGTGGAGCCTGCCCAGTTCAAGAAATGCAGCAAGCTGCCGCTGAGCCCGAACGCCAGGAAGCTGAAGGTCCAGAAGCGCAGCGACAGGAAGATCGGCAGGAAGCCGCCATCGGCGTGGCCGTGATCCCCTTCGCCGTCGCCGTGGTCGACGTCCCCGTGATCGAGCTCGGCCTCGGTATCCGCGTCGGCGTCGCCGCCCCCCGCCTCCGCGTCACCGTCTCCGCTGCCGCCCATCAACAGCTGCAGGGCGATGGTGCCGAAGCCCACGATCAACGCTGCCAGGTAGAAGATCCCCACCTGCGGGAGTCTACCCGAAGCTCACCCGGTTGCAGTGGGCTTTTGTGAGCCGTCTAGGAATGCCGTGCGGAATCAGCCCTGGCGCGATGCTGCGCAACCGCACGGGGCAGCACCCGAATCACCTGGCTGCGCCGTTTCGAGCACCGCCCACGAGTATTCCGGGTTTGGGGGTGAGGTTGCAATCGTCGGCGCTGGGCGTCAGTGTCAAGCCCATGAGCCCGCCTCGAGTATTCTCAGCCAGCGACACCTTCGCCACCCTGGATGGAACGGGCGAGGTGCAGACACACGCCGTCAGCCCGGAGTTCTGGAGTCAGTTGAGCTCTGGAGAACGCGTCCTGCCCGGGCCGTACCTGATGAGCTTTGGTACCAGCTCGGCCGACTGGCCCCACTGGGAGATGCACCCAAGCGGTGAAGAGGTCGTGATGCTGATCGCCGGCGCTGGCGACTTCGTGATGCGACTCCCGGGCGGCGATCAGCGCCTGAGTCTGCGGCAGGCCGGTGACTACGTGGTCGTGCCCCGGGGCACCTGGCACACCTTCCGCAACGCTGGCGGCGACCCCGCGACCCTGCTCTTCATCACCAGCGGCGAAGGCACCACTCACAGCAAGCAACCTCCGGCGCCATGAGAATGCGATCAGGGGTTGGTCCAGGAACCTGTCAAGAGCCAGCACTTGCCGCCGCTGACCGGAGTGGTGACGGAGCTCTCTAGCGTCGACTCCCGCAGGATCACGTTCTCGAATTGCCCGGAGGAAACGCCAGTGTACTGGGTATCGGCTTGAGTGACGATCAGGTTTCCGCTCTCGGGATAGAACGGCGTGGAAGAGCCTCCCACGTCTTCGAAGCCGAGCAGGCAGTGAGCACACGTGGAGTAGTTGTCGTCCGGCGCCTGGCTCAGGTCGAAGCTGCCGCTGGTCTGGGCGCCAGCGACGTCGAAGAACTCCACGTACAAAACGTCGTCGAGTGTCGCGTCCAGGCCCTGGAGCTCATAAGCAAGCGAAGAGCCACCCGTCTCCGTATCGGTGACGATCAAGGCGCCGAGCGTCACGGGTGCGCACGCCTCGCCGCCGCCGCTTCCTCCAGCGCCGCTTCCTCCGGCGCCCGAGGCGCTGTGCCCCGCAATACCGCCCGTGCCGCTACCGGACGCGCCTGCAGTGCCTGCCGCTCCTCCGGTGTTGCTGCCTGCGAGGCCCGCGCCAGCGCTGCCGCCGCTGGCTTGGCCCGCGGCGCCGCCGCTGCTGCGTCCCCCCGTGCCGGTAGGTCCACCGCCGCTCGATTCGCTGCAGCCCAGGGTGAGCGCGAGGCTGGTCCAGATCAGGGCGCTGCGCATGGCGGAATAGATACGCGGGCAGCTCGTCTTGAACAAACACAATCTGTGCGCAGCGCTGCTGGGCTGATCGCGACGCCGGAAGCGCTCGGAGTCTGGGAGATGCTTCACGAATTGCGGGCGCCTGCGAGCGGAGTCCAGGTCAGATATTACGCCTGCGAGCAAACCCATGGGTGAGGCGTAATATTACTTGATGCGAACCAGGTTGAGTCATGGTGTAATAAAGCATGAACACGAAGCGGCTGATCCTCAACCTGTTGCTGGCTGCGGGCAGTGAGCCGCTGCCGGTGCGCAGCATCGTGGCGGCTGGGGAGCTGATGGGCGTCTCGGGCAACAACGTACGAGTCACCCTCGCCCGCCTGGGGGCGGACTCGCTGGTCGAGTCCGTGGGACGCGGTGAGTATCGCCTCGGAGAGGCGGGCGCGGCGCTGGCGTCCGAAGTCGCTGGCTGGCGAGAGCGGCTGGGCCTCTTGCGGCGCTGGCGTGGAGGCTACCTCGCGGTGGCGTGCGGCGGGCTGGGTCGCAGTGATCGCAGTGCCCTCAGGCGCCGGGAGCGCGCGCTGGAGCTGACGGGCTTCAAGGCGCTGGAGGGAGATCTATGGCTGCGCCCCGATAACCTCGTAGGCGGCGCCACGCGCATGCGTGAGCGCCTGCTCCGGCTACAGCTGACGGCAGGGCAAGCACCGGTCGAAGCGCGCGCGCCGGTGTTTCGAACGACGGACTGGAGCGACGAAGACCAGCAGCGCCTGCGCGAGCTGTGGGACGTCGCGGAGATCGAGCGTGGCTATCGAGAGACGCGCGCGCGCCTCGAGCAGTGGCTGCGGGGCGCTCAGCGGCTCACGCCTCAAGTTGCCGCGCGGCAATCATTCCTGCTGGGCGACGCGGCTCTACGTCTGTGGGTGTTCGACCCGTTGCTCCCGGAGGAGCTGGTGGATCCCGAGCTGCGAAGAGAGTTCGTCGCTTGCGTGGTGCGCTTCGACGAAGCGGGTCAGCGCATCTGGCGCACGCTCTCGCGCAGCGTGCAACAGACGACGAGCGGAGGGCGTGCGGCATGACGCGACCAGATGGCGTGACCAAGCAAGGCGGGCCCCTCAAGCTGAGCGAGATGCTTAGCCATGAGGAAATTCGTGAGCTGACGCGTCGTTCGGACTGGCGCGGCTGGCTCGCGTTGCTCTCGATCTGGAGTGGCATCGCGGTCAGTTTCGTGGTCTTGGCCGTCTGGCCTAACCCCCTGACCTTCATCCTGGCGTTGATCGTGCTAGGTGGTCGGCAGCTGGGCTGTGCGATCTTGATGCACGAGGGCTCCCACGGGACGCTGTTCGAGAGCAAGCGGATGAGCCGCTTCGTCTCCGACTGGTTTGCCGGGAAACTGGTGTGGACCGATCAGGAGCGCTATCGCGTGCACCACGCCAAGCATCATCGCTACACCGGAACGGAGCGGGATGTGGACCGCTCGCTGGTGGCGAACCTGCCGACGACTCGCCGCGGCCTGTACCGGAAGCTGCTGCGCGACGTGCTCGGGCTCACGGGGCTCAAGCGCGTCCTGGGGCTGTTCCTCATGGATATGGGCCTCTTGAAGTGGACGGTGGCCACGGACACCCATCGCTTGCCGAAGCGGCGCCTCGGGGAGCACCTGGCCTCCCTGATCAAGCACGCATGGGGCGTGTGGTTGATGAACGCGCTGCTCGCGCTGGTGCTGTGGCTTTGCGGCGAGCCATGGCTGTACGGCGTGTGGGTGCTGGCGTACCTCACGACCTTCAGCGTGTTCTTGCGCATTCGTTCGCTCGCTGAGCACGCGTGCCTGGAGCAGAGCCCAGATATGCTCAAGAACACACGCACGACGCGCGCCGGTTGGTTGGCTCGGCTGACGGTGGCGCCGCTCAGCGTGAACTACCACCTGGAGCATCACCTGATGCCGGGGGTGCCTTACTACCGCCTAGCGCGCATGCATCGCTTGCTGAGAGAGCGCGGCTACGTGCCCGAAGCGCCGAGCTACCTCGACGTGCTCCGGGCAGTCAGCGCGAAGCAGCCGGCTCTGAATCCGATCAGGAGTTGATTCCTCGCGGATTGAAGCGCCGGCCACGTCACGCCGTAGCCGGTGCACCCTCGCTGCTGTCGTCGTCGTCCACTTCGTGCTCCTGAGCGACCTCCTTGGAGTGATCCTTGGCGATCAGCACATAGAGCGACGGGATGACGAACAGCGTGAACAGGGTGCCGATGGCCATGCCGCTGACCAGCACCAGGCCGATGCTGTTACGCGCCGAGGCGCCGGGGCCCGTGACCAGCGTCAGCGGGAAGTGACCGACGACGGTCGCGACGGTGGTCATCAGGATCGGGCGCAGGCGAGTGCCAGCAGCCTCCTGTGCCGCGTCGATCTTGCTCCTACCCTCGCGCTGGAGCTGGTTTGCGAACTCCACGATCAGGATGCCGTTCTTCGACACCAGACCGACCAGCGTGACCAGGCCGACTTGAGAGTAGATGTTGAGCGTCGTGGTCCAGCCATCGGTCCAGAATGGGACCGGCGCAGGCATCTTCAAGAAGGTGAAGATCATCGCGCCAAACATGGCCAGGGGCACCGAGCCGCCGAGGATGACGAATGGATCTCGGAAGCTGTTGAACTGAGCCGCGAGCACCAAGAAGATCAACACAACGGCCAAGCCGAAGGCTGGCAGGAAGGTGTCCGCTTCCTTGCGGAGCTGGCGAGACTCTCCCGTGTACTCGAGCACGTAGCCCTTCGGCAGGATCTTCGCCGACTCCCCTTCGAGGAAGCCGAGCGCCTGATCCAGCGGCCGGATCGCGACGCCGGAGAGCTTCACCGCGTTGAGCTGCTGGAAGCGATTGAGCGAGCGTGGCTCCACCGTGTCCTTCAAGGTCGCGATGGTCGCCAGCGAGATCAGCTCACCCTTGGGGCCCGTGACGTGGATGTCCTTCAGCTGAGCGGGGTTCAGGCGATCGCGTCGCTTGATCTGCGGGATGACCTTGTAGCTGCGGCCGTCGATGCTGAAGCGATTGACGTAGTTGCCGCCTACCGCCGACGCGATGTCGGCCCCGACCTGTTGCATGTTGAGGCCAAGCTCTGCGACGCGGTCACGATCGAAGACGATCTGACTCTGGGGCTGGTCGATCTTGACGTCGATGATCGGCGGGAAGGCGAACATGCCGCTCTCCGTGGCCTTCTGCTGCAGCTCCTTGGCGAAACCCAGGATCTGCTCGGTGTCCTGGGTGGAGGTCAGTACAAATTCCACGGGGAATTGTCCGCCGCCGGGCAGCGCTGGCGGCGTCACGGCGAACACGCTGACTCCAGCCACGCCCTTCAGGCGCTGCTGCACCTCGGGCAGAATCTGGAAGACGTTGCGCTCCCGCTTCTCCCAGGGCGCGAGCCGCATGCCGCTGAAGCCACCCCCGGGCGAGGTGATCTGGAAGCTGAACTCGAACTCCGGTGACTTCTGGAACTCCTCGTTGATCTTGTTCACCGACGGCATCAGCGACTCGGTGGTGCTGTTTGCCGGGGTGTCGAGGATGCAGAAGATGATGCCCTGGTCTTCCTTGGGAGCGAGCTCCTTGGGGCTCATCTGGAAGAACACCAAGGAGATCAACCCGAGCGCGATCCACACCACATAGACCGCGGGGCGCGCGCGCATCGTCGTCCCTAGCAGGCGGAGGTAAGTGCGCTTGATGCGCTCGAAGCCACGGTTGATGTACTTCGCGAGCCCCTTCTCTGCGTCGCCTTCCCGGAGCAGCTTGGAGGACATCACCGGCGACAGCGTGAGCGCGACGATGCCGGAGATGGTCACGGCACCTGCGAGGGTGAACGCGAACTCCTTGAACAGCGCTCCGGTCAAGCCACCCTGGAAGCCGATCGGCGCATACACCGCCGCCAGCGTGACCGTCATCGAGATGATGGGACCGACCAGCTCTCGGGCGCCTTCCTTCGCCGCCTGGACGGGAGTCATCCCGAGCTGCAAGTTGCGTTCGACGTTCTCGACCACGACGATGGCGTCATCGACGACGAGGCCGACGGAGAGCACGATCGCCAGCAGGGTCAGCAGGTTGATGGTGAAGCCGAACGCCTGCATCAAGAAGATGGTGCCTATCAAGCTCACCGGGATCGCGACGATGGGCACGAGCACTGAGCGGATCGAGCCCAGGAACAGGAAGATCACGACGATGACGAGCACCAGGGTCTCCGTCAGCGTGCGCACCACGTCGTCGATCGCGCTCTGAATGTACTCGGTGCCGTCGTAGCCGACGCTCGCGTCGATCTGCTCTGGCAGGTCGCGCTTGATGTCTTTGAGCTCTGTGCGGACGCGCTTGAGCACGTCCAACGAGTTGGCGTTGGGCAACACCCAGATCCCCATGAACACCGCCGTCTTGCCCGAGAAGCGGACTTCGGTGTCGTAGTTCTCCGCGCCCAGGGACACCTCGGCGATGTCCTCCAGGCGCACCAGTGCTCCGTCCTGTTCGCGGATCACCAGCTTCTTGAAGCCCTCGACGCTCTGGACGTCGGTGTTCGCCGACAGGTTGACCTGGATCAGCGCGCCCTTGGTCGTGCCCACAGGCGACAGGTAGTTGTTGGCAGACAGGGCCTGACGTACCTGCGCTGGGCTGATGTTGAACGCCGCCATGCGGTCAGGCTTGAGCCAGACCCGCATCGCGAAGGTGCGTGCGCCCAGGATGTCCGCGCGCTGCACGCCCTCGACGGCCGTCAGCCGTGGCTGCACCTCTCGGACCAGGTAGTCGGTGATCTCGTTCTGCTGCAGAAACTCCGAGGAGAACGAGAGGTATGCCGACGCGAACCGGCTGTCCGCCGATTCGATGTTGATGATGGGTACCTGGGCTTCGGGCGGGAGATCACCGCGCACCTGGTCCACCTTGGAGCTGATCTCGCTGAGCGCCTTGTTGGCGTCGTAGTTCAGCTCGAGGCGAGCAGTGATGGTGGAGACACCCTGAGTGCTCGTCGACTCGATGTAGTCGATGCCGTCCGACGCGGCGATGGCTCGCTCGAGGGGAGTGGTGATGAAGCCCTTCACCAGATCAGCGTTGGCGCCGACGTACACCGTGGTGACGGTGATCGAAGCGTTCTCGCTCTTCGGGTATTGCCGTACGGTGAGGCTCTTGATCGCCTGCAACCCGGCGATGATGATCACCAGGTTGACGACGATCGCGATGACCGGCCGTCGGATGAACAGATCCGTGAACTTGCTCCCGCTCGCAGCGGGGGTCGGCGAAGCGCTCACGCTACTTGTCCTCTGGAGTCGGATTGGCCTTCGCGTCAGGTTGCAGCTCGTTGTCCACGACGATGGACATGCCGTTCTTGAGCTTGAAACCGCCGCTCGTGACCACCATCTGCCCCGCTTCGAGACCGGAGTTGATCGCGACTAGATCTCCACGGCGGTCTCCCAGTCGAATGAAGGCTTGCTTGGCCTCCTTGCCTTCCTTGGGCGTGCCGTCCTCGTTCTTTGCGTCGACGACCAGGAACACCGAGTCGCCATAGGGCGCGTACTGGATCGACGTAGCCGGGATGACCACGTGCTTCTGCTCCGTGGGGAACACGACCTCGACGTTGACGAACATGCCCGCCTTCAGGCGCTCGTCAGGGTTCTTGAAGATGGCGCGAACGCGCACGTTGCGAGTCGCCGAGTCGATGGCGGCATCCACCGCGTCGACCGTGCCCTCCCATTTTGCCTTGGGGAAAGCATCCGAGGTGACCCGCACCTTGAGGCCGGGCTGAGACAGCACGCCGACTCGCGACTGCGGGAGTCGGAAATCAACGTACACGCTGGTCAGGTCCTGCAGCGTGACGATGGGCGCCCCCGGGGTGACGTACTCACCCAGATCGACCTGGCGGATACCGAGGCGACCAGTGAACGGCGCCTTGATGATCTTGCGCGCCAGCACGGCGCTGTAGTTGCCGACCTGGGCGCGCGTCTGCTTGGCCTGGGCCTTTGCTGAGTCGAGCTCCGCCTGTGCTGCGACTCCCGCTTTCTGCAGCTTCTCGGCGCGCTCCAGCTGCAGCTTGGCTAGCTTCTTCTGGGCTTGAGCCTGCGCGATCTGGGCGGCCTCGACGCTGGTGTCGAGACGCAGCAACAGCGAGCCTTTCTTCGCCAGGTCGCCGGACTCGAAGCGGATGTCCTTGACGACACCGGGAGACTCGGTGGTGATGGTGATGCCCTGGAGCGCGACGACGGTGCCGACGGCGCTGAGCGTGTCTTCCCAGACCTCTTCTTTCGCTTCAATCGCCGTGACGGTTTCCGGCGGTGGCACGAAGGTCTCGCCACTCTTGATCAGTGCGGCGATCTGGGCGCCCTTGGCGCCGCCGATCACGCCCACCACGATCAACAGGGCGACGATGGTCAGAGCTACTTTCTTGAACATTGGGATACCGCTTGCCTCCGGCGTGGCGTTGGCTGGGGAGAGACGCCTCACGCACGGTTAGGGGGGTGACCCTCGAGGAGTCGGATCACGGGCCCGCGCGGCGAGCGACGGGCTAGAGGGGCTTGAAGTCTCGACAGTTTCCCGCGGCAAGGGTCCGCGAGGGCAGGGGCGCGGGGCGCAACCCACCGCTCTGCGCTACCTGGAACCCGCTTGGGGGATCCGCAAGGGGCCCGGATTCATTCCGTGAATCACTGCTGCCACTCTCTGCAAACCCACGGTCGAATCCGCGAGCCTGGTTCCTGTGAGCACGAATCCAGCCCAGCTGAAGCCTCCCCACGCGGGGTCGCACACGGAAGCGCCGAGGTGCGCCGTACTTAGCTCAGCCCGGTTTGTATGTCCGGCTTTTATTTGGGCAGCACAAGCAGTTGACGGCCAGAGACCTCGCTGATCAGGGGACGGTGACGCCCTTGGGCAGCTCTGGCGGCTCGTAGCTGCTGGAGCGCTTGAGCAAGTCCCGAGCGATCATCACCTCCACCAACTCGATGGTCTGGCTGCCCGCGACTGCCTTCAGCCGTTCGGTGAGATCGCCCTTGGGGTTCGATAGAGCCGCGTAGAACGTGGCCTCAGTCTTTTCCACACGGTTTTTTGCGGCGCCGAGCAGATCCTGGTCCGCCAGCTGCTGAGTTCCCCAAGCGCGCAGCTTGCGGCCCCAGCGGTCGGTCGAGTCCACGCTCTGCAGCGCCTCTTGCACGCTGCCGTCGCTGCTGGCCTTGACCCGTCGCTCGAGCAGCTGGAGCCACAGCGCCACGTACACCAGGTCCCCGTCTGGGATGTCTGCATCCATGGCCTGGCGCAGCGCGTCTCGACCTGCTCGGAGGTCGCCCAGGGTCAGCGCACGGCGGGCCGCATCCAGCACCGTCGCCGTGACCTGGCGGATGTCTCCGCCCGAGGCTTCGAATGCTCGCTGAGTTGCCCGGCGCGCGGCGGCGGCGTCCCCGTAGTGCTCCATGACTCGGGCAAGCTGGCGCTCGGCCTCACTCAACTGAGCGTTCGAACGCGCGAGACGTCGGGCGTCCAGGGCCGTGCGCAGCGCACGCTCGAGCACCTTCGGCGCTTCGTCTTTGCGGCCCGCCTCGAGCAGCACCTCGTAGCGGGTGGTGAGCGCGCGCGTCTCGGCGGCCTTGTCTCCCTCGCGGCTGGCCTGCTCGGCCATCGAGTTCAAGGAGCGCAGCGCATCGTCGTAGGCGCCGCGCTGGCGATCGATCGCCGCCAACAGGCTCAACGCCTCCACCGTGGGGTCCGACGCCACGGCCGCTTCGATGTGGGGTTTGGCCTTCTCGAGCTCCCCCGCGCGGCTTTCGATCGCTCCCATCACGTAGTGGAGCCTGCCGGGGCTGGGGTTCACCTTCCCCTTGAGTGCGCTGCTGTCAGCCAGGGCGAGGAGCCGATCCGCGCCAGCGAACGTGCGCCGTGCGGCGGCCACGTCGTTGATATCGTCGAGGTCCACGATCGCACGCAGGAGCAACGCCAGACCGGTGGCGACGTTGCGCGGCTGGGGTTCCTTCTCCAGGGCGCTGACCAGCACCTGGGGCGCGGCTTCACTCATCCCATAGCGCATGAGCAGCGTGCTGAGTGTGCCCGCGGCGCGCAGGCTGTAAGGCTCCGCGCGGTAGAGTTGGACGGCGCAGCCCCAGGCGGCGCCCGCTGCCAGATCAGGGCTCATGGCTGTCTCCGGGCGATCTGGAGTTTCCGCGCGGGAATAGACCTCCAGGAGCGCAGCCCACGCTTCGGGGTTCGACTCCTTGGCTGCGGCGTCAAGCGCCTCGAGCAGCGGAGGGGGTGCGACCTTGCCCACGTCGCTGGCCTGGATCGCGTCGAACGCCCCTCGCGCGTCGCCCTGGCGCAGGTACACCGCCGCCAGGGCGAAGCTCCCCGTGCGCACTGCCTGGAACACGCTCACCGCCTCCTCGCGGTCGGAGTTGTCCTGCATGGGCATGTCGTCGAGGTTCTTCTTCAGCGCGGCGCTGACCCACGAAGTCGTGGACTTGTTGGCCGCATCGAGCGCCTCTTTGCTCGGCTCGAGCAAGGACCTGAGCGCTGAGCTCGTGTGCTGGTCCTTGAGGGAGCTCATGCTGCCGGCGCGCCGAGTCTTGGTCATCCAGGTCGACAGCGCCGCCAGGTGTTGCTCCACCTCGTCGCGCGCAGCCCCGGCTGGCAAGGCTTCCTTCAGCATTCCGTACAGCGCCCGCGCTCGCCCTTCGTCACCGACCTGGGCCGCGGCGTCGGCGCTCTGCTTCAGCGCGTCCTCACCCCCGGTGAACATCTCTGAGCGCAGCTCTCCCACCCGCACCAGGTAGAGGGCGCCCGTCAGCGCCGCGACGCCTTGATCTGCGTGCCCACCCTCGAACCGGACCTTGGCGTGCTGGAGTTGCTTGCGCACCACGCCCACCAGGAGGTCCAGGCGCTCTTGGCTCCGCTCCCCGTTGAGCAGCAGCTTGTGAACGGCAGGGCCGAACTCCGCATCACTGACCTTGACCGGGTTGACCGGGCCCGTCGGGGAGGCCGGATGATTCGGGGGTTGGTTGGTGGAGGACGTGCAAGCTGTGCTTGCGAGCGCGACGCTCAGGCTGAGCGCGACCACCGCCGTGTGAACGACCTTACGCATTGGGGCCCAGTCTACACCTCAAGCCGTGGTGCGCTACCAGCACGAGATCGCTGGGGTGCTTGTGGCCGAAAGGGTGCCCGCCGGAGTGCGTCGAGCCGACGCCGGCTGCTAGAAGCGGCTGTACGCGCCGATCCGGATCCCGGACATCTTGGCGTCGCCGAGTTGCCCTCCCAGGGGCACCAGGTAGCCGATGAAGCCGATCACGCCCTTGTAGTTGCCTCGCACTTGCGGCTCGATGGACAGCTGCAGCGGGGAGGGCTGAGTGACGTCGGTGTCCGGCTCGTAGTCGACGGCGTCGATGATGTTGTAGACCAGCGAGCCGCGCACCCCCGCAGCGAGTTGCTCGATGAACCAGTAGGTCGCGGAAGCGTCCGTGACGCTGCGGAGCGCCATGGAGTTCAGCTTGGTATCGCCATTGGGGAGCGCTTCCGGAGTCGATACCTCGCCTCGGATTTTGGGGGCGAGGAGTAGCGTTTCCGCCGCGGAAAATTCGAAGTCACCAGGGAACTCGATCCCCGCTCCCAGTGTGACCGGCATGCGACCCACGGCGTAGTACTCACCTTCACGCCAGGCGCGCGCGGCGTCGGCGGTCAGCTGCACTTGGGTCTGAGCCACCTTCGAGCGATCTGCGCTCGTCGGGTCGGGCTCTCCTTGAGCCACCGGGATGCCGACACCGAAGCGTAGTGGAACGTCGAAAGCGGGCTTCACCAGTCGGTACTCGAGGCGTAGCATCGGGTTGCCCAGCGCGTTCGCCGACTCATCGAGCGCCCCCTGGTCGGAGGTGGTCTCGTAGCTGGCCGTCGTCCAGGGCACGTCCAACCCGAGGCTGAGCTCCGGCTTCACCGCATAGGAGACTCCCAGCACCAGGCTGATCGCCGTTGCATCGGGTGAGCGCAGATCGACCGGCCCGGGCAGCGGCGTCTCGCCGAATCCCACGAGCACGTCAGCGTGAACCTCGAGCGGCTTCTCCTTGCGGACGGCGAGCCTCCCGGCGACGTCCTTGGCAGCGGGGTCTGCTGCTTCGTCTTTGTTGCCGTGGGGAACGAATGGGGCGTCGCTGTCCGAGACCTCGGAGTCTACGGGGTCAGCGCCCTCGCTCTCCATCGACGGCCCAGCCTTGACCTCGGCCTCGCCGGACTCCGCCTCAGCTTCGGGCTGGGCCGCCGCATGGCTGCTGCACACCAGACCGGCGACACACAGAGAGAAGACAGGAAGGAAGCGAGGAGTGCGCATGGGGAGAGTCCTTGGGCGGTTGGTGGAGGGACGCGGGGAGCGGCTCGGCGGCGTACTCGAGGTTCGGTTCGCGCAGGGGATCCGAGAAAGAATCGACGCGGGCCACCCGGCTGACGGGAAGAAACACCAATTCGCAGCGCGAAGGCGCCAGGAAACAACGAATTCCGAGCCAGAAACGCGAGGCGAGAAAAATTGCGTTCGCGCGGAAAACCGGCGCTCGCGTGCGGGGCCTGC